>NZ_PEIG01000017.1 GCF_002749975.1 Gloeocapsopsis sp. IPPAS B-1203
CCCTCACCCCTAGTTACTATTACCGTTACCCATAAATCCTAGTGTGAGACTGTCATGAGCTAGGAAGTGAGCTAAGTGATATGCTCTTTCTTCCGTCTCTAGGAGAATTTTTTCGTAAAGGTAACGCGTAGCGCGATCGCCTAGACTTTCAGCTTGGGCTGCTTGGCGGCGAATTAAACCGATAAGCGCCTGTTCTGCAGCTAAGTCATGTTCTACCATTTGACGACAGGAAAACACGCCATCGGGTTCTTGTTCAAAGCAGCATAGTTCAGCCAACTTACTAAATGTTGCAGCGGGGACACCGCCAATTCCATCAAGACGTTCGCCGACATCATGGACGTGTTCTTGGACTTCGTCGTAGCTTTCGTTGAAGAATTGATGCAGTTGATAAAACTCTGCGCCTTCGACGACAAAGTGATGCTTTTGATATTGGATATACAAAGCCTGGAAGCTAGCTAAGGCAGCGTTTAAGCCCTCGCAAATTGGCTCTGTTACTGAGCGATCTAGCAGGACGGGGTTGTCGTAAACCTGCCCAAAATTACGTAATACGGTTTGAGCTTCAGCCATAGTTCTCCTCTCTTTTTGAGCATTGTATTGCAAGAATCAGTCTGCTCAACGTAGCGTCCAGTACCATTCTAGTTCGCTATAACGGCTGCGATCATTGCGATCGCTTTACTTTAGCGTTTACAAAGGCTTCATATACCACCTGATTTGCTTTTTTTTTGCAAAAGTTTTGAGAATTATTCGCAGTTAATGTATTCTAGATTTAAAGTTAAATTTTCCTGCGTTTTAAACATCAGGAAATTTGCTGCAATCGGGTGGGTTCACTTAACGGAGCTTTATGGAGGAAGTCGTCTTGGGGTCGGGGACTAGTCTGAATGTTGGCGAGATAGTGGAGGTGCACTGTACATATAAATGGCAAATTTACCAACGACTACAAGAGCTGGCAATTCCTTGTTGGTGTGCCACTAATCAGCCATTACGAGTTCATATTGTTGATGTCAACAGTGCCATTCAACTTTGGAGTGTATCAAGACAATTCAAAATGTCTCGTCATGATTTAATTTGCTGGCTAGAGTACTGCTGGGAACAAAACTTTTAAGACAAATTAAATACAAGGTACATAGATATGGGCAAGTCTAAAAGTAAAAGAGTATCAGAATTTACCTTAGAAGGAAGATTTTTGAATTTTGTTTTAGAGGATGGCTACAAGCTTAAATATTTGCGTGTAGCGAGTGCCGAAGGTGAATACTGGATTAAACCCTGCAAAGAACTACGTCAGCAAGAGTTGCAATTAATACCAGGTGATTGGGTACAAGTGCTAGGTGAGCGCAAGCTTGACTTGAAGACTGGAAAACTAAAACTCAAAGCTGAACAAGTGACGCGCACAACGCCTCAAGCGCCAGAAAACGCAGTTTCTCCAAAAGTTGCACCAAGTAAAAAGAAAACAAGTATTCTGGTTTGTCAAAAGTCTAGCTGTATGAAACGGGGCGGTACAGCGGTTTGTCAAGCATTGCAGGCGACATTGAGCGATCGCGGTTTAGAAGATGAAGTCGCCATCAAAGGTACAGGTTGCCTGAAACAGTGTAAAGCTGGTCCCAACATTGTGATGCCTGATAAGACTCGTTATAGCCGTATTCAAGCAGCAGAAATTCCCGAGGTCATAGATCGCCACTTTACAACTTCCTGTGAAAATGCCTCAAAAGCAGAACTAGCACCAGTTTCACTAAATTCGACAGAGCAACTAGTATCTACTAATTGAGAAAATATGACAAGTAGTTGAGAACAGTCTAATTCACATTAATTTTCAAGTTTAATTTCAAAATTTGAGAGCGCAAAAACGCTTTTGACTTTGTGTAGGTGACGCGATCGCTCGTCATCTGTGATATTGTAGTGCGCTATATCAGGCTTATTGCTCGATTGGCATATTAGGAAGACGGCTCCATTCGTTCCACGAACCATCATAATTTCGGACGTGAGGATAGCCGAGTAAGTATTTCAGAACAAACCAGGTATACGCAGAGCGTCCACCAATAGCACAATAAGGAAACACTTCTTTGTCAGGGGTAATACCGTGACTAGTGTAAAGTGCGCGTAACTCTTGCGCTGATTTAAAAGTTCCATCTTCATTGAGAGTGAGGGTATGCTCAAGGTGTACAGCACCTGGAATATGACCGCCGCGTTCTGAACCTGCTGGCGGCTGCATCATAAAGATTTCACCACGGTATTCTTGAGAGGTACGGACATCGAGCAATACGCAATCTGTCCGGTTTAGCGCTGCTTGAACTTCTAGTTGTAAAACTCGCAAATTCTCATCAAGAGGTTTTACATAGTACTGAGTAGGCGCGACATTTAGTGAATCAGATGCCAATGGACACCCTTGCGCCACCCATTTTTGATAGCCACCATTAAGAACATATACGCGATCGTGTCCAAATAGTTTTAAAAGCCAAAAGATCCAAGCACCCGTGCCAGGATAACCACCATAGGCAATTACAGTTGTGTCATGAGAGATTCCTGATCGCCCGAGTAGTTTTTCCATAGCGGTTGGATCTAGATTTATGCGCAGGTTGGGTAGTAACAAATCTGTAAAAATATTCCAGAAAACTGCACCAGGAATGCGAGCATTTTTGTATGGTTCTGGACTCATATCAACTTCAACTACACGCACAGTCGGATCGTTGAGATGATTCATCAGCCACTGCGTATCAACTAACACTTCAGGGTGAGCGTATTGGAACATTGTTTTTCTCCTAGCGATCGCGCTTAGCTAAGATTAAAAGAGGTCAAGTAGCTTCGCCTAGTCCTCGATCGAGTACTCTTTTTGTTACTGCTAGCATGACAAGTTCCTTGCAGGCTCTATTTACAGCAATCCAGCAAGCCAAGGATGAACAAGATCTGCGATCGCAAGTCGTGCCAAAAATTGGTGAATATTTTGCAGCCAAGCGACGGGGAATCTTTTTTTTCGATCAACTTCCTTTAGCTGATCGCAATCTTCAGAAGACGTTACAAGTCGGACTATCGACCAAACATAATCCAGTTGTGCGTTATTTAGTCGAGCGCCATGCTCCTGTGCATGAAGCATTAGTCGTATCGCCTAAAGTTTGGACAATGATTTGTCCCCGCCTGGATCATTGGCACGTCATGGTAGGACCAATCGTAAGTGATGGTCAATTAATAGGTGTAGTAGGCTGCACTCGCGAACAGTCAATGTTTGCTTTTGATACACAAAATCTTGCTGATTTGAGTGCAATTTGTTTGCACTTGTCTGTTTGGGCGGCAACAGTGCGATTGCGAAGTGTTTCTGTAGAAGTACAACAGCATGACCAAAGCGATCGCTTAACGCCGCGTGAATGGCAAATTGCCGAATTGGTTGCTTTAGGGCGAACCAACGCAGAAATTGGAAAGGAGCTTTGGATTACTGAGAATTCGGTCAAGCAAGCGTTGAAGCGCATATTTCGTAAGCTTGAGGTTTCGTCGCGCGTGCAGATGGTTGCACTGCTTTTTGCCACAAAACCATGACGTGTTAGGGGTAGAACTACCTCAATACTTATCTAACAGTGAAACTTACTGGCAGTAGATAACACCAAACCAAAACCAAAGATTTTTGTCCATCTGTTGAATTGGGAAATCTTTTCTCGCTCAACTTTCTTTGGCTGATTGCAATCATCAAGAAATACTGCAAGTTCAGTCTATCTATTAGAGCAGAGACGCTACTTGAGACCTACGATTCAGGGTTAAAAGGTAATTAAAAGCGTGCGGAAGTTTCCGAGCCATGGCGATCGCACTTATTACAATAGTTTAAGAGTGTCCCCTAAAACAAAGTCATACCGACTATGATTAAACCTATAGCTATATAGTTTAAATCGTTTCTGCGGTAGCTCTAATTTGCAACCGTAGATGAGCGTTTTTCAATGACAGGAGACAATATGAGCAGCGAGAGCGGATGCCCATTTACGGGTGCAGGTCAGAAACGTACAGCTCGTCATAAGCCGTCGAACCAAGATTGGTGGCCGAACTATCTGAATCTGGGCATCCTCCACCAGCACTCACCCCAGTCCAATCCCATGGGTGAGGCGTTCAACTACGCTGAGGAGTTTAAGAGTCTCGACCTAGCTGCCGTGAGGGCAGATATCTTTGAGCTGATGACCACCTCGCAAGATTGGTGGCCAGCTGACTACGGGCACTATGGACCGCTCTTCATTCGCATGGCGTGGCACAGCGCAGGCACGTACCGCATCGGCGATGGTCGCGGCGGCGCAGGTTCGGGTAGCCAGCGGTTTGAGCCGCTCAACAGTTGGCCCGACAATGCCAACCTTGACAAGGCACGCATGTTGCTTTGGCCGATTAAGCGGAAATACGGCAACAAAATCTCGTGGGCTGACCTAATGATCTTTGCTGGCAACTGCGCCCTGGAGTCAATGGGCTTCAAGACGATCGGCTTTGCGGGTGGGCGAGAGGATATCTGGGAGCCAGAGCAAGACATTTACTGGGGATCTGAGAAAGCTTGGCTCGGCAGAGAGCGTTACGACGACGACCAGGTACTCCTCAATCCCCTCGCCGCTGTGCAGATGGGTCTAATCTACGTGAACCCAGAAGGTCCAAACGGTGAGCCTGATCCGGTCGGCGAAGGGCGCGACATTCGCGAAACCTTCGCTCGGATGGCGATGAATGATGAGGAAACGGTCGCGCTCACTGCGGGTGGGCATACTTTTGGCAAATGTCATGGTGCAGGCGAAGCGTCGCACGTCGGTGCTGACCCTGGGGGTGCCACCATTGTGGATCAGGGACTCGGCTGGAAGAATACCTTCAATACGGGGGTCGGCGTCGATGCAATTACCAGCGGCATCGAAGGTGCATGGACTCCCACGCCGACACAGTGGGACAACAGCTATCTCGAAACCTTATTCAAATATGACTGGGAGTTGACGAAGAGTCCGGCTGGCGCGTGGCAGTGGAAGCCCCAGGGCGATGCTGGCGCGGATACGGTGCCCGACGCACACGATCCGTCAAAACGGCACGCCCCGATGATGACCACGGCGGACATGGCGATGCGAATGGACTCCATCTACGAGCCAATCGCACGGCGTTACCGCGACAATCCAGATGAGTTCGCAGAGAAGTTCGCGAAGGCATGGTTCAAGCTGACCCACCGCGACATGGGACCGCGATCGCGCTATCTCGGTTCAGAAGTCCCAGCAGAAGAATTCTTGTGGCAAGACCCCATCCCTGAAGTTACCCATGAGTTGATCGATGAGCAGGACATCGCCGCGCTCAAAGAGAAGATTCTGGCTTCGGGACTATCGGTTTCCCAACTCGTTTCAACGGCTTGGGCGTCGGCATCGACGTTTCGGGGATCTGACAAGCGTGGTGGAGCCAATGGAGGACGGATTCGGCTTGCGCCTCAGAAAGATTGGGAAGTCAACCAGCCAACCCAACTGGCAACAGTGCTGCAAACCCTGGAGGGAATCCAACAGGAGTTCAACAACTCGCACTCTGGCGGCAAACAGGTTTCGATCGCTGACTTAATCGTACTGGGCGGCTGTGCAGGAGTCGAACAAGCGGCGAAGAATGCGGGGCATGAAGTTAAAGTTCCTTTCAAGCCAGGACGAGCGGATGCTTTGCAAGAGAAAACCGATGTCGAGTCCTTTGCCGTGCTTGAACCAACTGCGGACGGGTTCCGCAACTACTCCAGTGGCAAACACAGCGAGTCGCTGGAGGAACTGCTGGTCGATCGAGCACAATTGCTGACTCTATCTGCCCCTGAGATGACGGTACTTGTAGGCGGCTTGCGCGTCCTGGGTGCGAATGGCGGTTCTAAACACGGTGTTTTCACTGATCGCCCAGAAACACTGACAAATGATTTCTTCGTGAACCTGCTTGACCTGGGCACGACGTGGAAAGCGACTTCTGAGGATGAATACGAGTTCGAGGGGAGCAGTCGCAAAACCGGCGAACTCAAGTGGACAGCGACCCGTGTTGACCTCATCTTCGGCTCCAACTCGCAGCTCCGCGCCCTCGCGGAAGTTTACGGAACTGTGGACTCGCAGCAGAAGTTTATGCGTGACTTTGTGGCAGCGTGGGACAAGGTGATGAACCTCGATCGCTTCGATCTCGCCTAGTCTCAGCACAAAGGTCTTCAAGGGTTTCTCCGCGTAACTTCTACCGAGGCGACGCAAATAATCTGGCAAGATCCTGAACGCGGATAGAAGAAGCTAGACACACATGGGGCGGCGTTTCGACTTGTCTTGAAACGCCGCCTTAGCTTTAAACCTTTGCTTATCGACCAACAACAATTATCCAAATCATTGCGGTTAAGGCGATCGCTCCTAGATGTTGCGGTAAAAGTAGACGTAACGGTTGACGAGTAATTTTGTGTGTCAACACTATTGTTAGCAATACAGAAAAAACTAACGTGACTCCTTGTAAAAATGCAGTGACAGCAGGATGCGCGACGATAATTGGCATTCCTTGACCGCTATAGCCAAAAGTTGCTAATGTTACGGGAACAATCTTGCCAGCCTCTCCCAGGCCTAAACTTAGGTAGTGTGCCAGATTTCCACCTAACACAAGAGGTAAATAACCATAAGCTATCTCTATAAAAGGTTTGGGCTTAGGAACAAAATGAGATTTGCTTTGTTTAATAAACTTGCTGAACAAATACAATAGCTGCATCAAACCGTATACCAATAGTGCAGCGATCGCTGGAATCAATAGGGCGACCAACGATACTCCTAAATGTGGCAAGAACTGCGTTAAATCTAAATGCCATCCTAAAGTTGCTTGCAACTCTGGTAAGTGATGCAAAAATACTCCACCAAAAAGCAAAAACAACAACGCTACTTCATAAGAACGGGGTACATGTGTTGTCCATAATTCAATTCCAGGGGGACGCAAGTTAACTTCAACTGAACGGTGCGGACAAGCTTTCAAACACGTCATGCACAAAACACAATCGCGGTTATCTTCCAGTTGTGCGGGGTGCGAGTACAAAGGACACCCATTTGTTTCCATTCCTTCGCCTTTTTGCGGACCACCTTTGTAACACTGATAGGTGGTACATTCTGCCGAACAAGTTCCTTGTTGCGCCCGCAATTCGATCATTGATAATTTGGCAAATAACCCATTCATTCCCCCAATGGGACAAAGGTAACGACACCAAAATCGGCGCTCAAAAATTGCTGAGAAAATCATTGCCCCAGCAGTAATTAACAATAGCAAGCAACTAGAAAGATAAGCAGTATCTTCTAAATTCCAAAGTTCTTCCCACAAGAAAATTAGAGTAAATAGCCCAAATAAAAACCACCCACCCCATTTTTCGGCTTGATGACGCGGCCAAGGCTTTAATCGTCGTGGAAATAGCCAAAGAGAGAGCTTTTGCGTGACTTCCCCATATATCATGAAGGGACAAAAGGCACACCAAATTCGTCCGAGGAACGGAAAACCAAGTAATATTAAAGGCCACCACCATGCCCAAAACATATTTAAGGCAAAGTTCTCACTGCGATGTTGCGGACCAACGAAGAGGATAATGACAACGACAGCAAAAAACCATAAAGTAAAGCCATAATTGATCCGGTCTGGATACCAAGGACTGCGCAGAAAGCGCCGCAATCCAGAATACATATTTAGTAGATTGACACGGAATTGTTTTTTCTTCGTTTGGGCTGACCAGAAAATTTCTTCGGTAAGTTCCGATCCTCCTGCTGATTGAATAATTGCTCTTTCTACTAAGCTTTGCAGTTCTTGCAGATTACCAGGGAAATCATAAGATTGTAAGCGGCGTAGCGCTTCTGATGTAATTCTTGGTTTAGGGATGCCTTGACTGCGGCTGTAGAGACTAATGTAATACTCAGCTTGAGCTTTAATATCAGTTTTACGTACTCGTAGCGGGGGAACTTTGATAACTTGACCAGCGCAACGCTCGATTGCAGACTGAGTTTTTTCGGAAATCATCAAAATTCGAGCCTGAGAAATCCGAGATGCTGGAGTAGGTTCTCCAGAACGGCTGACTGGGGTATATGTACCTGTTTTAAGTAACTGTACTAACGAAGGAACTAACTCTGCTGGTAAATCTTGAATATTGTTCAGAACAAGCGTACCATCTCCTAACCATTCGAGTAATCCGACTTTACCGCTTGCACGACCAAATAAATCTGCACCACTCGATTGGAGAATACTACAGTTTAGTTTAATAATTGGTTGTTTGCGCTGTGGAGAACCAAAGTGAATCAAAGCCGCAATATTGTCTTTCTCCAATCCTGGTTCGCCAAAGATTAACACTGAGTTGCGCTCCATGCTAGCTTCGCGAATTGCCGCACGCAAACGCACTGCATAACGACTTGTTCCGACAATCCCGCGTTGAGCTTTAGTCACTAAATAGGGACGTAGGGCTTGAGAACGTTCTTGTTCGTAAGAGAGTGCTGAGGTGAGTTGTGCAACTTCTTGGACAAGTTGACGCGAGAATACCTGGGTAACTTCTGGATGTTGCGCCACAATTTGTTTAAACTGCGCCGCTGGAATAACCCAAAAGTGACTTTCGGTTATTGTTTTGATTGTACGTTGTGCAGGTTGATCTAATAAGAGTTCCTGGAGGTGAACGACAGTTCCAGGCAGAAAGCTACATGCTGCTGCTAAACTACTTTGATTGGTGCGATAGCCTTCTAGCTTGCCTTGTTTAAGAATATAAAGTGCTTCTGGAGGCGTGTCTTCTGTGACGAGAGGATGGTTTTCTGGTAGAGTTGCTTCTTCAAGAACTTGCGCGATCGCTTCTAATACTTCAATAGAAAGAATTCCTAAAGCCGTTCGTTCTTGTAGCCATATCACGGTGTCTGGAGATGTCATTGGCGATTCTCCGATAATGCGGCTGATTCATGTATTATGAACTAAACACGAGCGATCGCACTGTCAAACATTGCATTATATAAATACAACAACCTCAAATTGTTCCTAAAAACTCCTCCCTATCTCTTTTCTTTGCGTTCTCTGTGACTACCCTGCGGGAAGGCTACGCCAATGGGGTTCGTTTAAAAAAGCTGACAACTCAAACTAGAATCGTTACATCCATGACCACAACAGATCTACCAAATCTTTGGGTTCCTTTAGCACTCCTAAGTTTAATCATCGGTGCTGCGATCTTCTTTAGCCGAGTTAAGTAAAATACAGAACCACCACAGCCATAGCCTCAAGATAGCTGTGGTAGTCAAAAATTACGATCGCACCTTAGCTGCAACCTCAGCCACGCGACGACCCAATACTTTTGAGATTTCCAAGTCTTCTGATTTAGGTTGCAACTCACCCTTTCCACCTGCTATTGTTGTAGCCCCGTAAGGAGTACCACCACGCGCTTCTGTGTGAATCATACCTGGTGTAGAGTAAGGCACACCTACAATCAACATACCTAAGTGTAACAGTGGAACCATCATTGTTAGTAGCGTTGTTTCTTGTCCGCCGTGAGTCGAAGCCGTGGAAGTAAAAACGCCTGCTGGTTTACCTTCCATTTCACCATTGAGCCACAGCTGTGTAGTTGAATCTATCAACTGCTTCATCTGCGCACACATATTACCGTAACGCGTTGGAGAACCGAAAATTACAGCGTCAGCCTCGCGCAAATCATCAACTGTGCAAACGGGTATATTTTTTTGCTGTTCGCGGACTTGGCTAGCAAACTCATTTTGATCGATAATTTTGTCAACTTCTGGAAACTCTTGCACGCGCCGTAACATGACTTCGGCTTGCGAAATTGTAGCACCTTCTGCTACAGCTTTTGCCATTTGTAAGGTGTGACCGTACATTGAGTAATAAACAACTAAAATTTTCATTTTTACCTCTTAAATTCTGCGAACGCCTGGTGACTAAAGTCACGGCTTTACAAACCAAGTCCACCTTCGTGGACTAACGTAACAACAAGGGTGATAAAACCTATGAAGATAGCTTTTGTTTGTGTAGCTGCGGTTTCTACCGAATCAGCTGATGCAGGATTCTTGATTAGGCTAAATCAAATAGCAAAATTTCTGCACCGCTGTCTGTGCTGATTTTGAGTAACTCAGCTTCATTGACAGCAACACCATCACCTGCTTGCAAGGCGTGACCATTAAGATTAACTGCACCTCTTGCTACTTGTAACCAACCGTAACGATTGGGTTGCAACTGATAAGACAAGCGATCGCCTGCTTTTAATACTGAACTATACAAATCGACGTCTTGGTGAATCTTGACTGCACCATCACGCCCATCACTCGATGCAATTAGTCGCAGTTGCGATTGTCTTTCGGCTAGAGGAAACATCCGCTGTTCGTAACTCGGTTCTAATCCTTGCTGATTCGGTAAGATCCATATTTGCAGCAGATGAACTGAATCAGTTTCTGAAGGGTTAAATTCACTATGAACAATCCCCGTCCCTGCACTCATCCGCTGAACTTCGCCTGGTGTAATGATTGCACCGTTTCCTAAGCTATCTTTGTGTTCAAGTGCGCCTTCGAGGACATAGGTGATAATTTCCATATCACGATGACCGTGTGCGCCAAAACCTCTCCCTGGATGAACCCGGTCTTCATTAATGACACGCAAAGCCCGAAACCCCATATGTTCTGGATCGTAGTAATTCGCAAAGGAAAATGTGTGATAGCTATCTAGCCAACCATGATTTGCATGACCGCGATCGCTTCCTGGACGTAGGGTAATCATCACTTCCTCCTTAGTTTTAAATTGAATAGTTTAACGTTGAACTAATTGGATAAAAAATAGTGCCAATATTTATTCTTTTTTACCTAATCGCCGACACAAGCGACCAAGTTCTTCCTGTTCAGGCATACTTAATGTTGCCATTTCAGCAACTACCGCTGCTACATGAGTAGGAAAGATGCGGCTAATTAACTGTTTTCCAGCTTCTGTTAAGTTGACTCTAATACAACGGCGATCGTCCGGTTCTCGTTCACGTTTAACTAGCGATCGCTTCTCCAAATTATCAATGACCAAAGTGATATTACCACCACTTTTGAGGAGTTTTGCGGCTAGGTCGCGTTGATACATCGAACCTAGGTGATACAGTGCCTCAAGTACACCAAATTGTGTAATTGTCAAGTTAGTTTCATCTAAATGGCGATGAATACGCGATGACACTGAGTCTGCTGCACGTATTAACTTAATATACGCGTCTAATGCTCTTACTTCTTCTTTTGTACCATGATATCGCGTTCCCATTTATTGTTTGATGTTTATTTATTTAATATTAAAATATCATATTTGCTCTTTGGTTGTCAAGCTTGGCGAATGAATTCGCTACTACACAAACTAAGTCCACCTTCGTGGACTCTACTGCTAAAAGACTACTAGCTTGGCGAATGAATTCGCTGCTACACAAACTAAGCACCTGCGTGGACTCATTGCTAAAGGCTAATTGTCTTGACTACTAGCACGTTGTAGAAGTTCTTCTGCACTTTTTTGCCACTGTAAATTACCTTGAGATGCATACAAGGTTTTAGCAGATTCCAACACTGTTTGTGCGCTTTGATATTGCCCTAGATGCATATAGACTAGCCCAGCAGCGTAGTAGGCATTAGCATAGTTTCTATTTGCTAAGGCAGATTGGCGGAAAGCTTCTAGCGCGGATTGTAAAATGCCTTGCCTAAATAGAATCGCACCTAGATTGTAATAAGCTTCAGCGTAGTTTGGTTTAGTTTTGATTGCTTCACGAAAAGCTGTGGCTGCTTGTTCAACTTGATTTTGTTGAAGATAAACAACACCTAAGTGATAAGTAATTTCTGGTAGATTTGGGCTGTATTTTAGTGCTGTATTATATGCGGCGATCGCTCCTTCCCAATCTTGCATTTGCTCTTTGACTAAGCCAAGATTGTAGTGCGCTAGTCCTAAATTTGGTTCAAGTTCTATTGCGTTTTGTAAAAAGTCTTGTGCTTGTTGGGGGTTATTTCCTTCTAGTAGGACTGCTCCCAAGTTAGCATAAGCTAAAGCAAACTTTGGATCGGCTTGAATTGCACGATAGAATGCTTCTGCAGCAGGTTGGAGTTGTTCAGTTTCCCGCAAAGCAAGTCCTAGGTTGTAGTGCGCTGGTGCTAATTTAGGGTCGAGTTTAGCTGCTGTTTCAAACGCAGCGATCGCATCTTTAAGTTGATTTTTTTGTACTAATTGTAGCCCTTGATTAACCCAATCAGCAGCCGTTTGAGGCTTTGTCTGTGCTAGGTAAGGTAGAGTTAAACCCGCTTGAGTACCAGAAGTTATTGTTAGTACGGGTATTAAGAATACGACTAAATATTTTAAAAGTAGTTCGCTCAATCTTAATTCTGACATTCCTTTATAAAAGTTTAAGGTCTTGCATAAAAATTTGTTTTGCTTAATTAATATTCAACTAAATCTTACAAGAGACTACGATTTTTGTTGCTCTGATTAAAGATAGGTAATAGTGAGATTAAATAACAGATAATTTCCTACAGCATCATTATCGCTTCTCAAATTAAAAAGATGCAGCGCTTTCATGAGCAAAGTAGCTCAGGAGGATTTTATGAACGAAAAAGGAAACATGGGCTTGCACAATGTCGCCATTGTCGGCCCATATTTAAGTGGCAAAACAACGTTACTAGAAAGTTTACTTTTCGTCACTGGAGCAATTTCTCGTAAAGGTAGTACTCGCGACGGCAATACGGTAGGAGATAGTTCAACTGAAGCTCGCGATCGCCACATGAGTGTAGAAGTGAATGCTGCCAGTACAGAGTATAACGGAGTACGCTTTAATTTTATTGACTGTCCTGGCTCAATAGAATTTGCTCAAGAAACTTACAATGCTCTGATGGGTGTCGATGCGGCGATTGTTGTTTGCGAACCAACGAATGATAATTCAAACGAATCAAAGCAACGCCTCCTTACACTCGCACCAATATTTAAATTTTTAGACGACTGGGAAATTCCTCACCTAGTCTTCGTCAATAAAATGGACAAAGGCAACAGCAACTTTATGGAAATGTTGCACGCCTTAAAATCAATTTCTAGCCGACCGATTGTTCCACACCAATGTCCAATTACGCAAGGCGAACAAGTTACAGGATTTATTGACTTAGTGAGCGAGCAAGCTTACCAATATCACTCAGGAGCAGCTTGCGATCCAATTCCGTTTCCTGAAGCATTTAAAGAACAGGAACAAGCAGCACGTGCCCAAATGTTGGAAGAACTCGCCAACTTTGACGATCACTTGTTAGAAGAACTGCTAGAAGAGATTAACCCGCCGCAAGAAGAAATAGTGCAAGATATGCGGCTTGAACTAGGAGCAGATTTAGTTGTTCCGGTATTTTTTGGTGTTGCTGAACAAGATTCTGGCGTGCGATCGCTCCTCAAAGCACTTCTACGAGAAGCACCAACACCAGAGACAACCGCAGAACATCGCGGCGTTGTTTTACACAGCGAAGCACCACTAGCACAGGTTCTTAAAACTTACTACACTCCTCAAGGTGGCAAACTTTCTTTAGTCAGAGTTTGGCAAGGCAAGTTAACCGACGGTATCGTCCTCAATGGAGTGCGTGCTGGTGGTATTTATCGCTTGATGGGACAACAAACGACCTCACTCACCGAAGCGCAAGCTGGCGATATTGTGGCACTCTCGCGCCTAGAAGGAATTAGTACAGGAGATACGCTGTCATCAAATAGCGAACTAGCATCAGAATTGCCTAAAGCTGAACATTTAGATCCAGTATATGCTTTAGCAATTACTCCTGAAAAACGCAATGACGAGGTAAAACTAAGTGGAGCACTCAGTAAACTTTTAGAAGAAGATCCTGCACTTTATTGGGAACAGCACGGTGACACGCACGAAGTGATTTTATGGGGTCAAGGGGAAATTCACTTGCAAGTTGCGTTAGATCGCTTGCGGCGCAAATACAATTTGCCCATGACAACGCATTTGCCACAAGTACCTTATAAAGAAACTATTCGTAAACCAATTTCTTCGGTACATGGGCGTTATAAACATCAAAGTGGCGGTCACGGACAGTTTGGTGATGTGTATTTAGAAATTAAACCATTACCACGGGGTGAAGGCTTTGATTTCAAGGAAACTATTGTTGGTGGAGTCGTACCAAAGCAGTATATTCCAGGTGTGGAAACAGGGGTGCGCGAGTATCTTGCGCATGGACCTTTAGGCTTTCCGATTGTGGATGTTGCTGTTACACTCACAAATGGTTCTTACCATAGTGTAGATAGTTCCGAACAAGCATTTAAGCAAGCTGCACGGATTGCCATGCAAACAGGAATACCGCAAGGCGAACCTACGCTACTCGAACCAATTGTCTCTATTGAAGTGACGACGCCAAATGAATTTACCTCTAAGGTGCTACAACTTCTCAGCGGACGTCGAGGACAGATTTTAGGTTACGAAGGTAGAAGCGATTGGCAAGGCTGGGACAACGTAACTGCTTACTTACCACAAGCTGAGATGCACAGCTTTATCATCGAGTTGCGATCGCTTACTTTAGGTGTTGGTTCGTTCCATTGGCAATATCACCATCTTCAGGAAGTTCCCGAAAAGCTAGCTGAAAGAGTTTGTTCGACGACTAACGGTAACGGCAATAATCATCGTTGAAGAAGAGTTCAGAGGTCAGGGATCGGAGGTCAGGGTTTTTTAAATGAAAGATTTCTAAGCTTGGAACCTCTTTCCAAGCTTTCTATAACCCTTAGTTTTATCTTTTCGTTATGGCAATGGTTAATATAATTAAGGCACTCAAGATGCTCAGAACCATTGCCCTAACAAACTTTTAACCCTAACCTCTGTCTGACCTCCGACCTCCAATCCCTAATCCCCATCCTAAGTATGAGTAACCATCCACAAGCTTGGTATATTATTAAACGTCCGACAGGTCACTGCGAAGTTGTACCAAGCGATCGCACTGATGACAAACTACATGTATCAGCTAAAGACCGTTGGGGACCTTTTTCTTCTCAAGAGGAAGCTTTCGCACGACGGATAGGTTTAATTCGTGCGGGTAAGTGCCAACCTATGTAAACAAAATAGATTGTTAAGCCTACTGCGGCGTAACGACTGCTCGATTACCGCGTTGTGCAGCAATTTCTTTTTGTAACACGTTTAAAGCTGTAGAGAATTGAGGATCGGCGGACGTGCCAATTTTCTCTCGATCTTGAACTAGCGATTCTTTTTGTTGGTCGGTGAGTTCGACTACCACATCAGGATTAATACCCGCTTTATTGATATCGCGACCGTTAGGGGTAAAGTACTTAGCAATTGTCACTGCTAAACCCGATCCATCTCCTAATCCCCGTACCGATTGCACTAAGCCTTTACCAAATGTTCTTGTCCCTACTACCACAGCACGGTTATTGTCCTGCAAAGCACCAGCTAGTATTTCGCTTGCACTTGCTGAACCACCATCAACTAGAACTACAACAGGTTTATCAGTCAGGGCGCGGTGGCTAGATTTTTCAATGTCTCTTTTTCCTTGGCGATCAACTGTAGAGACAATCGTGCCATCTTGTAACCACATTTGGGCAATTTCTACACTGGAAAACAGTAAACCACCAGGATTAGAACGTAAATCCAGAATATATCCTTGAACTTGCTGTTTCTCTAAATCTCTAATGGCATCACGCATTTCTGTTGCAGCATTAGCGCTGAACTGAGTCAAACGAATATAACCCAAGTTTCCTGTGGGAGATGTTTGCTGACTATAGCGAACAGGGTGTAACTCGATTCGCGCCCGTGTAATTTGAAATTCTCTTTGCTGATTTTCTCGCTGAATTGTCAAGCGGACTTGAGTACCTGGTTTTCCTTTAATCATAGATACCGCTTGATTAATATCCATGCCTTCAGTACTTTGACCGTCAATCTGAAGAATGATATCTTTTGCTATAATCCCTGCTCTTGCAGCTGGAGTGTCCTCTATGGGCGAAATTACAGTCAATTTATTTGTTTTTTCGTCCTGGGCAATTTGAATACCAATTCCGGTCAGTTCCCCAGAAGTCTCAACTTGCATGTTCTTAAATTCATCTGGATCCATAAACCGAGTATATGGGTCATCTAGTCTTTTGAGCATTTCTCGGATGGCTTTATAAGCATCCTCTTTGCTGTTGTAAGACTTGTTAAGGTACTCTCGGCGTACAGCCTGCCAATTAGCTTGATTAAATGTACCGTCTACATATTGACGGTCAATAATCTGCCAGACTTCATCTACTAATTCTTTAGGACTTTCTTGAAAGAAAGCCTGACCCCGCGAGTGAATTCCCGCGCCGGCAACTGCAACCGTTGTCAGCATTGCTGCTGTAGCACCCAGAACAAGTCCACGTTTTGAAATGACCATAATGACTGCAAAAGTCGTAGGGAAAATGCAATTCAAGTATGCTCAATGTAACACAGGATCTCAGTGAATAGGGTTCGGATACTAGGGGTCGGGGGGCTAAAATTCAAAAATTTACGAAGGATCAATATTCTTCAATATTCCTTCATTATTCTTAATTTACTTTACTGTTTTTCTCGCTGCTACGCAAAACTATGAATTAAGAATTTTGAGTTATGAATTGAAGAAGTTTTACTCATTTTCAAAACTCAAAACTCCTAATTTTTATGGTTCGACCCAGCGTCCGTCTGATTTGATGAGATTGATTAACTCTTCAACACCTTGAGCTTCAGGAACGCGCTTGATTTCGTCTCTACCACGATACAAAGAAATGTAACCAGGTTGCTTACCAACGTAGCCGTAATCTGCATCTGCCATTTCTCCTGGTCCGTTCACAATACAGCCCATTACTGCAATATCTAAACCAGTAAGATGTTTCGTTGCTTCGCGGACTTTGTGTAACACCTCTTCTAAATTGAACAAAGTACGACCGCAAGAGGGACAAGCGACGTACTCCACCATTGTTTTGCGTAAACCAAGTGCTTGTAGGATGCTATAGCAGACTGGAATTTCCTTCTCAGGTGCTTCAGTAAGCGATACGCGGATAGTATCGCCAATACCCTCTGCTAAGAGAGTACCAATTCCTGCAGTGGACTTGATGCGACCATACTCACCATCACCCGCTTCAGTTACTCCTAAATGCAAGGGGTAATCCATTCCTAATGCGTCCATTTTTTGAGCCATTAGACGGTAAGCAGCTAGCATCACAGGAACACGCGATGCTTTGAGCGAGATGACCAAATTCTGAAAATCTAATGACTCACAAATCCGAATGAACTCTAAAGCAGATTCCACCATTCCTTCAGGTGTATCTCCATATGTAAATAGCATTCTTTCGGCAAGTGAACCATGATTGACTCCAATACGCATTGCTTTGCCTTGGTCGCGTAGGGAAATGACTAAAGGTTCTAATGTTTCCCGAATTTTGTTACCTATTTCGTCAAACTCGGCTTGTGAGTATTCTGTACGATCTGTTTTTGGTTTTTCAAACACATATAACCCTGGATTGATGCGCACTTTATCTACGTGCTTAGCAACTTCCAAGGCAATTTTCATGCCATTGTGATGGACATCCGCAACGAGTGGTACAAATTTGTAAGTTTGATGGAGTTTTTGCTTGATTTCTGCTAAAGCTTTAGCATGAGCCATGCTTGGTACAGTAACTCGGACAATCTCGCAGCCAATTTCGTGCAAGCGCCGAATGGCAGCAACAGAGCCATCTACATCAAGTGTGTCTTCATTAATCATTGATTGCACTACCACAGGATAGCCACCACCAATAGTGACATTGCCGACTTTAACTGGACGGGTTTTGCGGCGATGGATCGTGGTATCAGTTAATGACCCAGAGATAGGGTTAATAGTAGTTGATGGAGTAGGCAAGGTTTGCATAACGCTGTTCGCTGGTTACTTGCGAAAAATTTAGATATTCCTCTCTGTTCTTCAGAGTGCCATACTTATGACAAATTTGGTGAAAACAGCGCTAGTTTAAACTATAAAAATGCATGATTTACCATAGGTAAGAAAGATAAAGTCAACAGATAGTTATTTGTTGGCAACTTTAGTTAAATTCTCCAATAAAAATAACCGACTTGTTATGGTATCTTGTCTGTGTTCCATAACTTGCCGGAGCAGCTTTGCTTTTTCAAAGTCTAGTTAAGTGTTAGCAGATGTAGCTTTTACTCACTAGCGGTAACAAGGGTGACTAGTACTCGTTTCTCCTCATACCAGTTCCATTGCGTCGATTATTTTCTTCACGCGGTTTTGCTTTGTTGACTCTCAGTTGACGTCCCATCCACTCAGCACCGTCCAATTCCGTAATTGCGGCATCTTCTTGAGCATCTTCTGTCATATCCACAAAGGCAAAGCCGCGCATCCTACCAGTTTCTCGGTCTGTTGGCAAGACAATTCTTTTGACTGTACCATACTCTGCAAATACTGCTCTCAAGTCGTCTTCTGTAGCGCGGTAGGAGAGGTTTCCAACGTAAATAGTCATATCGATCACGTAAGTCTGAACAGAAGCTGAAGTTCAGTTAAGTTAAGACAACTTCCAACTTTGTCAAGGAGGCTTGCCAAAAGTACAGTACGTCTTATTTACCAGTGATGAATTTCAAAACTAGCAACTGAGTTGGCAGTGTCTAAAACTCAACCAATGATAGGACTGAACTTACGCATACGGTTTTATCATATCCTATCCACTCAGTTGTCAAAGGTTACTTGCATTACAAAGATTGTATGTTTTGTATTTAGTTTAAATTCTCTAACGATGTCTAAATCCAAATATTTGAGTAGCAAGTCTTTCTACCGTTACTCTAAAAATATAATTTATAAGAAAAAATTATATTTGTGTATAGATTGAACTAAAGCCATATTAATAGCAAAGTAGGTGCGATCGCACCTACTTATTACTCAATTGATATTGACTGGGGACCACTTTTACCATTTTGTGCTTGACTCGTTGGCGATGCGTAGGTGGTGTAACCTAGCTGTTGATCGAGCCAACTTTTGACTGGATCTTCTCCAAGATTTAGCCGCAACAAGCCAGAAACGAAACCACCTAAAAAAGAGCCTGGGTGTTGAGTCAACTGCTGGAAAATTGGTTTTAGTTCGTCTCCAAACATATATTTTTCCTATGTTCTCGATTGCTTTGTATTCTAGCGCGTGGCTGCTCAATTAGGTTTTTGGTCTGAGAACAGACATTTGTCAGAGTCACAACCTGCAGGTCCTACCTCTGATAAGTCTTTGGCGTCGTATTGAATTAACGCTGACTGAAAAACGTTGGTGCGACGTTGTGTTTTGACTTGTTGCATTAGTTGCTCATATTGTTGTTTAGATATTGGTTCAAAGGGTAGGCGAGGGAAAGTTTGATGATCGTCGAATCGTGCTAGTAGCGCAGCTGAGATATAGCCTTCATTATTTTGAATTGTCTCGTAAATGTGAGTACCCAAAGCTTCAACTTCGTTTTCCCGTAGTTCGATGGTGGCGGAAGTGTTGTGCGAGACATAATACTTTTGGACTTGCATATAGAAATCCATTTGAGCGATCGCACTAAATTGACTGATATCAATTTCATCTGCACCTGGTAAATCTGCCCAAGGTACAGCTACAGGAATTTCGACTAACCACTCAGTACAACGCGGATCGAACGGATCGTTAAGTAGATTGCCGTTTTCATCTTTATCCGATTGCGATGGTATAATGTTGTAACCATAGTCAATACAAGCCAACGCCACAGGATCGTGACTGCGGAATGTGATGCGGCGAATAAAGCGTTGCGCTTTGGGAGGATGCCAACCAGGAGAAGCACCTGTCAGTAAAGATTTTGTTCCTGAAGGTTGTACAGTAGTACAGCGGTTCGGGCGTTTAATGTTGTGGCGATCGCAGTATTCCCAAATCACTTGATGAACAATTTCTTTCCACTTACTAAGATATTCTTGCTCTTTTTGTTTATACTCTAAGCCTTGTGGTGTTTCTGGTCTTCCTGCTGTCCACCAATGTAGCCAATCAACACCGAAAGCACGAACAAAAAAGTCAAATAATCCTGTAAAAGATACACCAACAATTGGGTCTAACTCGCGCGATTTTTGATAGCGTGGTTCAATAAATTTGTGATTTAATAATGCCGCAACCGATAGTGCACCTGCGGTAAATGCTTCTCTTTGTTCTTGCTGATTATTCGGGTCAATTTGATTGAGATGGATCTCAGACAAATTGCAATTTCCAGTTAAAGTATTGCCAAAAACTCCCTTATGGAATTCTGGTTCATTGAAGCAATAAGTATTGTGATCGCCTGGTAACTCTTCCACGCTTTTGATGACTTGCCATTTTCCTTTTGCTGTAGGCTTACATCCTTTACTTGTATCCAATCTCTGGCAAGGAATTTGATTGCAATCAGTAATCTGCAAATAATATAGATCTTGCGATCTTTTACCTAAGTTTGTTGCAGATGCCTTACGAGCCATCATATTTACCGATGACTGAAGTCCGCATTTGGTTAAAAGTAGCTGTAATCGATGCGCTCTTTCGTAGTCAGCAATATAAATTCTAATGCCATTTCCTTGAGTATTAGAACCATCGGTATCAGCTAGCCCAGCTATAAAAGCAAGAATTGCTTGCTTGTTCCATGAACCAATTATATTTAACGCATCAGCTTGTGTTTTCAAGCGATATAAGAGTTCTCCTGAAAACCCTAAGTCAGTAATGTCTACAAAAGAAGGCAAGTAATCATAGTTTCTTAAAGGCGATTTTTTTCCAGAAACTAAAAGTTCAGCTTTCTTGGTGTATAGTCTGATCTTTGCGTTGCCATTCCGATCTAAAGTTCCGTCACCTACAGCTACTCCTAATGTATAAGCATACGCAGGATCAATAGCTTCTCCATCTTGATATTCAATTACAAACGGTTCTGTATGAATTGAGTATTTGCTATGCGATAATAAATCTTTTGTCTGGACTTCTTCATAGCTTTTACCAAATCTATCTTTAACAAAGAATCGATGGTATTCTGTGACATCTAAATAAGAGCCATCACCAAATCTAACTCTATATAATTTCTGCCCAGTATTAGTTTGAAATGGAACAACTTTACTCCAGCGTTTACCATTCCAAATTTCAACTTCTTCGCCAACAATATCTTTAATTTTATGAATACCTTGGCGGGTAATTAACAAAGTTTCTCCTGAGACACAATGGAAATTTGCGCCAACGATTTCTCCGCAAGGATTTAGGGCATATCTTGACAGTCGATGTGCGATTTCTTCAGGTGGAAATTCATTAAAGCGATCGCGCAACCATGCTCTTGCTTGTTCTTTACCTTGGGAATAAGCTTGGATAAATCCGGTTTTGAGTTCGGGAGTTGTTAAGATATCTGCGTTAGCACGGGCGATCGCTTCTGGCGCATATTGAATTGCCCCTTCGCCGGAATAATATTGATTGCGTACGGCATCAACACATTCATCTAAAGTTGGTTGACGATGAAAAACGCGCGTATGATTTGCCATTCGTAGCGCATCGCGTTCAGGATCAATTCGCCAGTTACCATTCTCATCTTGTTGCCACAAATTACCTTTGGCATTGGCAAATAATTCATCGTTACTGTCACCTTGGCGCATTCCAGCTGATCTTCGGACATTGCCAGCCACTACCACTACAGCAGCTTCATCGATTAATAAACAGCATTCTACAGAGTTGAGTTGGCGTCCTACAGCTTTATTGAGAATCGCGGCACAGCGTTGATATAGTTCTGGTAGCTTGATCGGGTTAGCAACGCCACCAAAGCCTTTGAGAAGTTCACCCGCTGGGCGGACATTCTGAAGATCAATGCGGACATTGACTTCCCCTGCAAATTGTGCATCGCTGGATAGTTCGAGAAGTGTTTGATACGATTTAACCCAACCTTGACGACTATCACCGACATAAATTGTAATATCGTTACCAGAAATCTGAATTTCGGTGTTTTCTTTGCGTTCGAGTGCTGGTGTTATCCCAATTTCTCCAGTAATTGTCACGTTTAAGCGATTGCAAATTGGTGGGAGCTGATTGATGTATTGCGGTTCGAGAACAGCACCAGTGCCACAACCCATCATTGCGAGATCCATCATCAAACCAAACGCCCGCCAGTCAGTAACGTTGGTACTCGTGCAGTTATAGGCTCCAGAAAAATTTTCTTGCTTTTCGATCCATTCTGTACCACCAACCCATAACCAACGTCCACTAGGAAGCGCTTTCATCTGGTGCTGCATTTTAGTGAGGATAGCAACTTCAGTATCAGTGAGTTTGCCCAACTTAACTAAACCCTTGAGCGTGCGATCGCATACTTCTTCCCAGCTTTCGCGTCTACCATTCAGCTGGCGACGGCTATACGTTCTGAAAAATACAGGATTAGCAGCAGGGGCAGTTTCAGGGAACTGGCTAGTTTGATTAGTGCGCTCAAGCTCTCGAACCATAGAAAAGTGGTGTTGGTTTGGGACAGATTAAGACTATACGCGATATTCACGAAGTGGTTCAAGAGTTTGGGTATTTAATCTTTAAATCACACAGTTGTTCATATATAGTGTTTAAGAGGTTGCATTTTCCCATTGATTACGCTATTTGTAGCGGTTTACGAAGTCCGGTGTATCAACATAATTGCGTAGTGCTCTGAATTGCTCATCAAGCTAAGATCTTAAACATTGAGTTGCACTTAATGCTCGTGTAGAGGCGGTTATGGTACAGTACGACCCACGGCAATTGCCCACATCTGCTGAACTGCCTGATTCTGATGACACGCCGGTGGACAATGAACTACAAAATCTGATTCCCAATCTTTTAGCAGCTATCTTAGCGTTCGTGTGGGCAAATCGCAGCGATTGGTTCTTTGGTGTTGATATGGGAATTTACGACGCCCCAGGAGAATTAGCAATTGTTCCTAATGGTTTTTTAAGTTTGGGTGTCGATCGCTTTGTGGGTGAAGAAGGGCGTTTAAGTTATTTTTGTGGGAAGAAGATAATAAACTTCCGCTACTAGCGTTAGAAGTTGTTTCTAAAACGTATAGCGGTGAGTACGAACGCAAAAAGATTGATTATGCTCGCTTGGGAATTTTGTACTACGTTATTTATGCTCCTGGACGTGGAAAGCGCCGCAAAAAGCCACCGCTAGAAATTTATCGCCTCGTTGACGGGCAATACGTACTACAAACTGATGAACCGTATTGTATGCCAGAAATTGGCTTGGGGATCGGGCAAGATCAAGGAACACATCAAGGATGGACACGTGAATGGCTTTATTGGTACGACGCCGCTGGAAATCGCCTACTGACTCCTGAAGAACTAGCAATGCAAGCAAGCGAACGAGCAACTTTAGCTGAACAACGTGCGCAGCGACTCGCAGCACGTTTACTAGAGAGGGGAATTGATCCTGATAGTCTTTGAATACATCATTTCTTGTTTGTTAAGGCATGATGGCATTAGGTAAACGTATTTGGAAAAACTTGTGACTCCTTGGCGATCGCCGCTTGCGAGTGCTTTGCATAAAAATCGGCAACCATCTCGCTACTTACAACTTGCAACAGTACGTTTGGATAATCGCCCTGCAAATCGTACTGTTGTGTTTCGCGGTTTTCTTAAAGATACCGATCAATTAAAATTCATTGTTGATGCACGTACGCAAAAACCCGAACAAATTGCCTATCAACCTTGGGCAGAAGCGTGTTGGTATTTTATTGATACCCGCGAACAGTTTCGCATCGGTGGTTACTTGAATTTAATTGACGAGGATTGCTCGGATACAACTCTACAGCAAGCACGTCAAGATACCTGGCGTGAAATTAGCGATGCAGCGCGGTTACTTTTTGCGTTTCCTCACCCAGGAAAACCAAGAGCAAATACAGGATTTGATGTTCCTCCACCAGATACAACGCAACCTCTACCGCATTTTTGCCTGCTGCTACTCGAACCTATCGAGGTAGATCACTTAAAACTACGTGGTGAACCTCAGAATAGATATCTTTATACTCGCAGTAGCAATTGCACTTGGTCTACTCAAGAAATCAATCCTTAAAGTGTTTAAATTCCAGCACCGTCTAAAAACTCTTGAATTGCTTTGTTTTTTAGTTGACAAGCTGCGCCTTGAGTTGTTGGTATCTTGTCATGTTCGTTTTCGGCTGCGTCACTGATATCTTCCGCAGCGATCGAGATATGATACACAGGTGCAGGAGCTTGCTTGTGCTGTAATTTCTCTACTTGTTGCTCTAAAGATTCTATCCGATCAACCAAAGCACGAATGACTTCTGCTTCTGAATCTGGTAAACTACCATGTTCTAGAGGATCGACACGGACTCCAGAGCGATAAATGACACGTCCTGGCACACCCACAACTGTGCAATTAGAAGGGACATTACGCAGGACTACTGAACCTGCACCAATCCGTACATTATTACCAATTTCAATATTGCCCAGGACTTTAGCACCAGCACCAACTACAACATTATCGCCTAAGGTTGGGTGTCTCTTGCCACTTTCTTTACCTGTACCACCGAGTGTTACTCCTTGGTAAAGGAGAACATCATTGCCAATAATTGCAGTTTCTCCGATCACAACTCCCATGCCATGATCGATAAAAAATCCTTGTCCAATGACTGCACCTGGGTGAATCTCAATTCCTGTGATGAATCGTGCTATAAAAGAAATCAAACGAGGAATAAACGGAATACCTGTTTTGTAAAGCTTGTGTGCTATCCGGTGCAATAAGATTGCTTGTAAGCCAGGATAGAAAAATAACACCTCCAGCCAGTTACGTGCTGCTGGATCGCGCTCGAAAATAATTTGAAAGTCAGCAAGCAGGGTAGAGAACACCTTAAAATACCCATCGTAGGCAAAACATTTCACAATTTATCTTAGCGTTTTCTGTCGCTTGGGAATTAAAAATTTAAAATGAGAAGTGCAACAATAGCCCTGTCTGAGTTGTGGAAATTATTGTTTAACGTAGGTAGGCTACTACGAAGATACAGAGCAAAGAGATAAGGAGAGGTCTTCGCAAATAATTTAGGATGACAACTGAGTGCGATGGCGAAACGCCCCTACCTTCGGCAGATCGCTGCTGTAGAAAGATGTTGATTGCCAAAATATATAACTTTTATGCCACCATTTTTACTAATCCTGTTTTTGCTTCTTACTTCTAGTTGGATAACTGAAATCTTTGTTTTAACTCCGCTAACTTTTATTAGAGAGTTGCATTTACCTAATATGCTGATTTGGGGTACGGTAGCACTGGTGTTGTTTTGGTGCTTTGGAGAGTGAACAGAGAGCTTGGATGCCAGTTACTAGATATGAAGCTTTGATCTATAAAAAATGCTATTATTTTCAATTCGGAAATAAGGAAGTTGCATATGGCGCGTTTGGCACTGCTGAGTGTATCTAATAAAACTGGGGTGGTTGATTTTGCGCGGAGTTTAGTTGCAGAATTTGGCTTTGACCTGATCAGCAGTGGTGGTACAGCCCAAGCATTGAAAGATGCAGGATTACCAGTAACAAAAGTTGCCGAATACACTGGTTCACCTGAAATTTTGGGTGGAAGAGTCAAAACGTTACATCCACGAATTCATGGTGGTATTTTGGCGCGTCGTGATGTTCCACAAGATCTAACAGATTTAGAAAATCATCAGATTCGCCCGATCAATTTAGTTGTTGTCAACTTGTACCCTTTTGAACAGACGATCGCTAAACCTGATGTCACCTTAGCAGATGCCGTTGAACAAATTGATATCGGCGGTCCTGCTATGCTTAGAGCAGCAGCAAAGAATTATGCTTACCTCACAGTATTGTGTGACCCCGCAAGCTACGATGCTTATTTACAAGAATTACATCAACACAATGGCGAAGCGTCTCTAGAATTTCGCCAAGAATGTGCAATTAAGGCATTTTCTCATACGTCGGGGTATGATCAGGCGATCGCATCTTATTTAGTAGGAGCGAGGGGCGAGGGGCGAGGGGCGAGGGAAGAATTTACATTAATAGGGGCACAGTTGCAAGTTTTGCGTTATGGGGAGAATCCACATCAGGAAGCAGCTTGGTATCAAAGTGGTACTAATGCAACTGGTTGGGCTAGTGCTACAAAGCTTCAGGGAAAAGAACTTAGTTACAATAACCTGGTAGATTTAGAAGCAGCGCGGCGAATTATTACTGAATTTACAGATACACCAGCAGCAACAATTATCAAACACACAAATCCTTGTGGTGTTGCTTTGGGAGATTCTCTTGTAGAAGCTTATACTAAAGCTTTTAATGCTGATTCAGTTTCGGCTTTCGGGGGAATTGTTGCTCTAAATCATTCAATTGATGCGGCGACTGCAACTGAGTTAACGAAGACGTTTTTGGAATGTGTGGTTGCACCTGGGTGCGACGCAGAAGCCCAGGAAATATTAGCGGCTAAATCTAAAGTGCGCGTTCTAATTCTACCAGAGTTAAATGTAGGCGCAAAGGAAACTGTAAAAGTGATTGCGGGTGGATTTCTGGTACAAGCGGCGGATGACGTTGTTGCTGATCCTAATCAATGGCAAGTTGTAACACAAGAGCAACCGACGCCAGAACAATTAGCAGAATTGTTGTTTGCCTGGAAAGTTTGCAAGCACGTCAAGTCAAATGCAATTGTGGTGACGCGCGATCGCACGACTGCGGGTGTCGGTGCAGGGCAAATGAATCGTGTTGGTTCAGTACAAATTGCTTTAGATCAAGCCGGAGAAAAAGCTAGTGGTGGATTCTTAGCAAGTGATGGTTTCTTTCCGTTTGATGACTCGGTAAAAAATGCTGCTACTGCAGGAATTTCTGCGATCGTGCAACCTGGTGGTAGTATGCGCGATCAAGATTCGATTAATGCAGCGAATGAGTTAGGTTTAGTCATGGTATTTACAGGAATACGCCACTTTTTGCATTAAAACTGCGTACACATTGCCGGAATTCATAATAATACTGTGTAGTATATGTAGTATATGTGGAATACTACTAAAGGAATTGTCGGCTAAACCATGAATCAACACTACTTTCAACAGTCTTTTTCTAGCGATCCCACTTTATACAAACGATTGTTTACATTGCTAGAAACCGTATTTTCTAGTTTTGGTTTTGACATTAGCAACTTAGTTGAATCTGCAAGAAAACTGGGCGCACCTTGGGAGACTACTTCTACTCCGTTTATACGGTTTCACGATGACATTGCGGTTTCACACGTCGGCGTTTTAGAAATTCCACTCAACATTATGGGCGAAAGTGTCACAGCAGGAGGAATTCACGCTGTGGCAACGCATCCTGAATATCGTCGTCGCGGGTACTATCGGGAGATTATGACGGAAGTGCTGGATTATTGCGATCGCCGTTATGAAATATTAGTACTGACAACAACGCAACCTGAATTATATGCACCTTTTGGCTTTCGTGTTGTGGAAGAACACAAGTTTGTGACGCAGTGTGATGCAAAAGCAAGTAGCGATCGCTTGCGATTATTAGATTTTTCCAACTCTAATGATGTTAAACTACTGCATCGACTTTTAGAAACTCGTACACCCGTCTCGAATATTGTCGGAGTTTTGCCGCAGCAGGAGAAAGCTTTATTTTGCGTTAATGAAGCAACTCGCCCTCTATACTATGCAGAAGATTTAGATGTGATGATTTGTATGGAAATTGAAGATACTCAACTCAAGCTTTTTGATTTGGTAGGAACGAACATCCCTACATTAGATGCAATTTTGGCAAGGATTTTCCAGCATATTAAAGAGATTATAGTATACTTTAGTCCCGATCGCCTAAATGCAAACTTTCAAGCTGTTCCTCATGTCCTAGACGAAGCATTCTTGATGGTGCGTGGCAAGTTTGCAGCAGAAGGTAAGGAATTTATGTTACCGCGTTCTGCGCGTTGTTGAAGTGCATTTTTTATACAATGACCTATTTACTATTACCAATTACCATTTTCTTTAAGAATGTTTTCAAATTCTCTTAAGGCAACACTAGAACCTGCATTCCAACTACGTTCTACATATACGGGAATCAGTTCTTTGACAGGAATCGTTGGAAATAGTGAAGTTTGCAAACTTTCTTGATACTGCTGCCCATCAAAAAGATAAATGTGAAGTGTTTGATTGCGGTAGATCCAAAGTTCCGGAACACCAATAGCTGTGTAATCTTCAGGTTTGGTAAATGATGTCAAATCTATCTCTAGCGCTAAATCAGGAGGTGGATCTTTTTCTAAATCAATTCTTTCTTTTCCCAAAATAGCAGCACGATTTTCAATATAAAAGCAAGCATCTGGTTCTAACCCCTTTTGCTCAAACCGTTTTAGTGTAATTGAATCAAAGCTTACCCAGTCTTGCTTGAGGTGTCGCAAAAGACTTTTGACTAAATCAGAAAGCGTATCAGATTTATTACCGTGTTCGGGCAAAGGTGCCATAATGCGAATCTCGTGCGTTGTTGCGTCAAAATAGATTTTAATTGCTGCTTTATCTTGACGACTTGCTAATAACGCTTGATAATCTAACCAAGTTTGATGACGTAAGACCACTTCTGCACCTGATGGCAAGTCAATGCTGTTTTTGGTAATAGTTAGATGCATTGATCAACTCAGAGTAACCTATGTTTTAGTATAAGCATTAAGAATCAGCAGAGCAATCCTTAACTAAATATAGAACTCTAACCCCTCCCAAGGTTTTTCCTTGGATGTCTTAATTCTTGTTGCTAAATCTGATGCATGAATTTCTAGCTTATGATTGTTTGGATCTGTAAAGTAGAGAGAAGCACCTTCACTAGTGTTTTCCTGCCAGATTATTGCTTGAGAATGTTTTATACGGTTACTCATCGCTTCAAAATTTTGTTCAGAAACTGTAAAAGCAATGTGTGTATAATCAAGTTGGAATGTTGAAATGTTTTGATCTTGAATAATACAAAACCACAAATCTCCAGCAAGGAAATAAGCTCCTTTTTTCCATTTAGCTATAGGTTTAAAACCTAAAATATCTTGATAAAACCTGAAGGATTCTTCTAAGTTTTTAACAGCTAAAGTAATGTGATTAATACCAGTAATCATTTCACTGTTTGCCTCGTACCATACTTTTTTTGGAGTTGTATTACTTAATCTTCCTAAAATCAATCATTGTTTGGAGATAAGCATCGGGCATTCCTGTATCAAAACAACGTCCCTCAACAACGTAGCCTATCATTTCTTCGGCTGCTCGTAGTTGATCGAGGGCAGATGTTAGTTGAAATTCACCGCGATCGCGGCTATCGTTCTTAATATTTTCTTCTAAAAAATCAAACAACTTTGGTGATAATGCGTATAAACCAAAGATACACAAGAATTTGTCTTCAGGTATTCCCTGAACACGTAAGTGCTGACGCGCATATTCAATTGAAGGTTTTTCATAAACTTGCGTAACACTAAGAATCGAATCTTGTTGCCAAGTACCTGCAATACAACCAGCTTTATGAATAGTTTCTGCTGGCATTGTTGTTAAGCCGATTGTATTTTGATTGACTTTGTTGTAAATATCTAAAACTTGTGCAGTACAAGATTTATTAGTATCAGAAGCGTAGATATGGTCGCCTAGCATTAATAGAAAAGGTTGATTATTTACCCATTCTTTAGCACAAAATACTGCATGACCGTAACCTTCTTGTATATCTTGCGTCAAGATTGTTATTTTACTACCTAGAATTTGGAGATATTGACTGTATTTTTGGTTCTGTGGGGATAGTTTGGGAAAAAGTTCTGGTTTAGGTGGGGATTTAAAGAAATCTTCAAAAAGAGAGCGATCGCTTGTTTGGACAATTATTGCAACTTCTTCAATTCCGGCATTAACGGCTTCTTCTACAATAATTTGAATAACAGGCTTTGCTCTTCCATCTTTATCAATAATCGGGAAGAGTTCTTTTTTAATAGCTTTGGTTGCAGGATATAAACGAGTGCCAAAACCTGCTGCGGGAATTACCGCTTTGCGAATTTTTCTTGTGTGATTTGTCTGCATATTTTCAACGTTCTATTAACGCATACTAGTAGGGAAGACAGCTAAGCTAAGGAATTCTTTTCTAACACATTAAATTCTCCTGGCTCCTGCCCTCTGCCTTTCTTCGGTGAAATAGTAGTAGAATTATTAAGAAAGATTTGCATTTAAATTTCCTACCAAGTTCAGCTTTACCATGACGCTCATCCTTAATAAATTTGACTGGGATGAATTACTTTGGCAGACTCTCACTACCCATTCTGACAATTTAGTGCTTGATGAGTTTGAGGAGCTTGTAGAAGTACCAAAGCAGATAGGGCAAGGATATTGTCGCATGCTGGAGTTGCTGCCTGGGATGTGGCTGGATTTGTGGGAGCGCGAATTTAATCAAGATTTGATTGTAAAAACGCCTGTCCACGAGCATTTGATTCAAATTTCAATTCTTTTATCTGGATTTGTTTATTGTGATGGAGTTCACCCCGACTTAGGCGGAATGCGTAGCTATTTCTCTGGTAGCGGTATCTCGCCTGCTTATACTGAAAGATGTCGAGGACAAGAGCGATCGCTCATTATAAATGTGGAGGTTGAACCGGAACTGCTGAATTCGTTTTTTTGCAACAACAAACAACAGTCCTGCGACTCTTGGAAACAGTTGTTTAGAGGTGATGATTGGAAAGTTGCGTTCTATCCAACCGTGACTCCTGCGATGCGAGCGATCGCTCAACAGTTATGGAACTCCCCCTATCGAGGCGAAGCGAGACGCTTGTATCTTCACTCTAAAGTGTTGGAACTGTTAGCAATGCATCTCAATTTGATTGGGGAGGATCAGCATCACCTGACAGATTGGCAGTTGAAACCATCGACGATCGACTGTATTTATTATGCTAGAGATATTTTGTTGACAAACCTGGAGCATCCACCTTCAGTTATAGAATTAGCTCAACAGGTAGGAGTAAGCGATCGCACCCTGCAACGCGGATTTCGAGAACTGTTTGGCAAAACGGTATTTGGCTACCTCACCGACCAGCGCATGGCGTTGGCTGAACAGTGGTTACGACATGGCAATATCACCATTACTGAAGTTGCTATGATAACGGGTTATTCCAATCCTGGGCATTTTACGGCAGCGTTTAAGCGTAAGTTTGGCATTACTCCCCGTGAGTGTATATTGGGCAAAAAGTCTGTTTTGCGATCATCCAAGTCCGTTTTGGAGTAGACACCATCCTCAGCGCTTCTCTAAACTAAGTTTCATCTTATTAAGAAGTCTTCGCAAAAAGTGGAGTTGGTCGATGGCGTGTGAGGAGTCAGTGTGAGCAATCAACGTTTGGCGTTGCCTTCGTGGAAATTATTGTTTCAGGTTCATTTTTGGTTATTGGCAAGTTTAGCGAGTTGTATTGCAAACGGTTGGGGAATGTCGCCGGTTTTGGCACAGGAGGAACAGTTAGCAAATCGCTCCCATCAATTAGGCAACAAGCAGCCAGCAACAACAGTTGAAGAGTGGCTCGCACAGATTGAAGCGTCGATTGTGCAAATTACCAACGTGTGCGTAGAAGCAACCGAGGAAGGCTTGCAGGTAATTTTAGAAACGGCAGAAGGTGAACTGTCTGTTCCAGAAACTCGAACTGTCGGCAATGCACTGACTCTAGAAATTCCCAACGCCAGAATTGCCCAAGAATACTTTCAGGAAAACGCGATCGCAGGGATTGCATCAGTAAATGTGACCCAGTTGCCAGGCGATCAAGTGCGGGTGGCGATTACAGGAACCGATGCGCCGCCAGTGGCTGAGGTAACAGCAGAAGCACGGGGATTAGTGCTAGCGGTAACGCTGGGGGAAGTTGGAGAAGTTACAGAGGAAGACACGATTGAGATTGTGGTAACGGGTGAGCAGGATGAAGGATATAATCCATCGAATGCGACAACTGCAACACGAACCGATACACCACTGCGAGATATTCCTCAATCAATTCAAGTTGTGCCAAGACAAGTGCTAGAGGATCGTAATGTAACAGATCTAGTTCAAGCAGTAGAAACAGTCAGTGGCATTGTAGATGGCGGCAGATACAACCTTATCCCAGCAGGGGGATATACCATCAGAGGATTTACACAAAGCGGAAATTTTCGCAATGGCTTCCGAGATACGGATTTTTACAGCTTGACAGGACTCAGTACTATCGAACAAGTAGAAATTCTTAGAGGACCTGCCTCAGTTTTGTATGGAGCCGTAGAACCTGGAGGTATCATCAATGTAATTACTCGGCAACCACTCAGTGAACCTTACTACAATCTTTCCTTTGAGGCAAGAAGCTATAACTTTTATCAACCCAGCATTGATTTATCGGGTCCTGTGGATGAAGAGGAAACGGTACTCTATCGCTTTATTGCCAGCTATCAAAATGCAGGCAGTTATCAAGATTTTGTCAACACAAGTTTTATTGAAATTGCACCCTCAATCACATTTAGATTAAGCGATCAGACTGATCTGAATTTTTACTATGAGTACATGAGGTTTAGTGCAGATCCGCCTCTAGCATTCAGTTCGCCATCCGGTCGTTGGGCTTTCAGCAACGGTAGTCTTGTCACTCGAACTTTCTTTCCATCCTATCCTGACATACACTATAGCGCCCAGACAGTCCACCGATTAGGCTATACATTCAGTCATGAGTTTAGCGATAACTGGCAAATTCGTAACAATCTTGCTGTGTTGTTTAATAGAACAGAAGAAAATACAAATATTCCAACAGCGCTAGTGGATGATCGTTTCTTCGAGATAATTGGTGAAGATCGTGAATTTACGATAGACAACTACTTTGGACAAGTTGATTTGCTTGGAAAGTTTGATACGGGAACGATATCGCATCAATTATTACTAGGTTTCGATTTTAATCGCTATGTCAATTATTTTCGAGTCAATTCATTCAACCTTCCCAATCTCGATATTAATAACCCAAATTACGTCATTCCAATACCAGAATATGACATAACCCCCCTCAGATTTAGTTTTGGTCAATCTTATGGTGTCTATCTTCAGGATCAGATCAGCCTTCTAGATAACCTGAAGTTATTAATTGGTGGACGCTTCGATTGGGCTTCAAGTGGGGGAGAAGAATCTGATACTTTGAATAATGATGCCTTCAGTCCCCGCGTCGGTTTGGTGTATCAACCCAGCGATACGGTGTCTCTCTACGCTAGTTACAGCCGATCTTTTGTTCCTTCATTCAGTCGTAACCCTGATGACGAGTTGTTCGTACCGACCCGAGGAACTCAATATGAAGTGGGTGTCAAAGCAGACTTTTTAGAGCGCAGACTTTCAACTATATTGTCAGCTTATGAAATTACTAAGACGAATGTGATTACAGCAGATCCTGATCCTGTACGAGCGGTGCAGGGTTTTTCCGTTCAGGTGGGAGAGCAGCGCAGTCGAGGAGTTGAGTTCAATACTATAGGTGAAATTTTGCCTGGTTGGAATATAATTGTTTCTTACGCTTATACCGATGCAGCGGTTACTGAAGATAACTCTATTCTTGTGGGGGATCAACCAGCGGGTGTGCCGGAACACCAAGCCAGTCTCTGGACTACCTATAAGATTCAAGATGGCGCTCTAGAGGGATTAGGATTTGGTCTGGGGTTATTTTATGTGGGCGCTCGACCAGTAGATTTGCCAAATACTTTTGAAGCATCGAGTTACTTACGTACTGATGCAGCAATTTACTATCGTAGAGGTCGTTTTAATGGAGCGCTCAATATTCGTAATCTTTTCGACGCAGACTATAGCTATGGAACAGCCTATCTTTTTAGAAGTGATCCCCGTGCAATCACTGGTTCTATCAGTTGGGAGTTTTAACTTGCCCTCTTGTTAGTCACCAATAAAAAATCTGCCCAGACACAGCACGTTCATATTGTGGATGATGTGCAAGTATACGTTGGGGAAGTATTCTTCGTAATGGAAAAGAGATTTAGTCGTGCAATTCAGTTATTCCTGTTTGATGTCAAAGCTGTTTTACTTCCTGCTTCAGCTAAGTTTGCTTGGGTCGCCCATTTTGTTCTTTCAAGGTTGCAGGTACTATGGCAACCTCGAAAGATTTTGAACAAAGGCAAGTTTTTACCCATCTTTCTGACAACTGTTACAGTTATAGCGATCGCAGCCTGCGCTGATACATTGCAGCTAGAGCAAAGGCAGTCAAATTCAACTACTATAGACATCGCCGACTGCCGTACTATTAAACACGCAATAGGATATACCTGTGTTCCCAATAATCCCCAACGTGTTGTCACCTTGTCCCCATTGGCTTTAGGTAACGCCCTTGTCCTTGGCATTAAACCCATTGGTAGTAATAATCTTGTCTATTGGGGGGAGAGGCTCCCTACCTATTTAGGGAATAAAACTGAAGGGATAGAAACACTAGGAACTGAGGAGCAGTCAAATTTAGAAAAGATATTATCCCTAAAGCCTGATCTAATTGTAGGTAATAATCTTTATCATGAAGCAATTTATCCCCTGCTTTCAAACATTGCTCCTACTGCACTACATCATTTTCAAGGTAATATAATTTGGCGAGATGTTTTTAATTTCATGGCTGAAGTACTAGGGAAGCAAGACATTGCTCAGCGAACATGGAATCGCTACTATCAACGAATTGAAGAATTAAAACTCGCTTTAGGCGATCGCTATCAAGACAAGACGATTTCCGTCAGTTGGTTCTACTTTGGTCGGATAGGGAGCAATGTAAAAAACTCATTTGATGGCTCCATTCTCAATGATGTTGGATTAAAGCGTCCTGCCTCACAAGATGTGACAACGGACTATGGTTATATTGATTTTTCTGAAGAAGAATTGGAGAAATCTGATGGCGATGTTATGTTCGTAATGTCTTTTACAGACAATGATGAGCAGGCTCTCAAACAGCTACAACAAAGACCACTTTGGAATCAACTGAAAGCCGTTCAACAAAATCAAGTGTATTTTGTGGATCAATTAACCTGGACAGGAGGAAATTTGTTGGCTGCTGATGCTGTGATTGATGACCTTTACAAATACCTCGTCAATACACCTTAAACTGATATCCAACCATATCCGCTTCGTCTGCAAACCCTGTTATCATTCCTCCAAAGCAAGACCCAAACATCAACCTGCTGACGGCACTAATTTACTTGACAAACTCAGCACGTTATACAGTTACTATTACATTTTAATGAGTCTGAAATTCAGCCTGTAGATATACGATAAACTTTGCGCGATCGCCTTCTCCACCTGTATAATTTGGTACACTCAAATTCACTAAATCTGCGGCAATGTCATGTTCCGGTGAGTTGTATAAAATCCAAATTTCCTCATTCTAATATGCTAATTTCCTCAATTCCTGCGTTGATTTCTTCTTCAGCAATAATTTAAATAATATGTTTTGCTCTTCCCTTATCAATAATTGGTAAGAGTTCTTTTTTAATGGCTTTGCTAGCTGGAAATAAAAGAGTACCGAAACCTATGGCAAAAATTACCGCTTTGCAATTTTTTGTATGATTTATGTGCATATTTTTAAGTATCTACTAACGCTTACTAGCGTGTAAGATAGTTAATCCAATAATTTCGTCATGTTTGTTATAGCGAATAATAACATCATCATGTGTGAGTTCACTGTCATCAGCAGATGCCGCAGGATTTTGAAAATTAATATACACAACATCTGCTTTTGCATCGTAAGATAAATAAAAATCTTGGGAAGGAAGATGTTTAATATTAGTCACTAATTGCGTATAGAGACTGAGATCAATCTTAGCTAAGGTCATATTTGTTTCCTGCGAGTTAAGTATTAACGGCGGGTTAGAAAGGCTGTAATAATGAATCCATCATTAATGAGTTCGCGATAAGCAACTATAAGCTACTTTCCTGATTAAATTTCTTGCATAGCTAGCAGTTCGCTTTCTCTACCTTCTAGAATACATTCGGGCTGAGCGATCGCGTCAAGTATTTGTGTTTTACTGTCAACAAGTTCGGGATGTTCTTCAAGAATGTGTTGCCAGCGTTTGTCTGGTAGTCGAATTGGGATATTATTTTTGGAAAGTGCGATCGCAGTCATTAACAGCACAAGCAGATTTACTAGATGTTGGAGTTTACTGTTGGCTATCTACAAGAAGCAGGTTTAAATATGTTTGATTGAAGATTGAGAATTCATAAATTATGGTTGAAGGCGTATGCTCCCCTTTCTTTTTTGTGCGGTAAAATTGATTTTATCGGTAAAAGCTAAGGCTTTAGCTCTAACAATGGCATCAAATGAATAAACAAGCTGTAGTCCGAACGGAGCGGGGATTAACAATTGCAGGAACCCGCATCACCCTGTACGATGTGATGGACTATGTGATAGCTCAATATCCACCCAGGTTTATTCAAGGATTGTTTGAGCTAACAGAGGAACAAATTAATGTTGCACTAGCTTATATTGAAGCCAATCGTGCTGAGGTAGAAGCTGAGTATCAGCAAGTTCTTAAAGAGGCTGAGGATCTGCGGCAGTACTACGAAGCACAAAACCGTGAGCGAGTTGACCAAATCCTAAGACAACCTCCTAAACCAGGCACCGAAGCCGCTTGGGAAAAACTCCGAGCCGTGAAAGCAAAGCGCGAATCTGCGGCATGATTTTTCTGATCGATCACAATCTCAGAGGTCATGCCTTAGTTTTCTTTGTGCCATTGCCCGTCAAGGCTGGCTAGATATTATTCCAATCCAGTTTGTTACTTTCGCAGAGTTGGAACTACCTACTGATAGTGATGACAGGGTTGTATGGCGATTAGCACAGACAAACCAAATGATTCTGCTCACAGCTAATCGCAGTATGAAAGGGAAAGATTCGCTGGAGCAAGTGATGCGTGAGGAAAGCACATCCGCCTCCTTACCTGTAGTCACAATTAGCAATGCTGACCGGCTACTCAATGAACCCGAATATCGAAGTCGGTGCGTCGAAAGCTTAATTGAAATTGTACTTAGTATCGATAGCTACCGAGGCGCACGACGGATCTTTATCCCATAAAGACGAGCGTAGTATTTGACAAGAAACGCAGCATAACAAACTCAATGCACCCAACCACCGAAAGTCAAACCCTAAGTAGGTTGGGGTGGTTTACGGCGGGTGATTGAAAACGATCGCTCTACGCTGAAAATATCTTATCCAACGACGAAGTTGACAAGTTTTCCAGGTACAACAATGACCTTTTTTACGTCTTTACCTTCGATGTAACGCTGCGCAGCTTCAGATTCGCGGGCAAACTTTTCAAGTTCAGCTTTGTCAGCTTGCGCGGGTACTTGTAAGTCACCGCGTTTTTTACCGTTGATTTGAACTACTAACGTGATTTCGTCAGCGACTAAGGCTGATTCATCGTATTTCAACCAAGGTTGAATGTGAATTGATTCGGTGTTACCCAAACTGTGCCACAATTCCTCAGCAATATGAGGTGCAAAAGGTGCTAGCAATATTAGTAAAGTTTGAATACCTTCAGTGTAAATTGCCGAGTCTTTGCACGGTGCATCAGCAAGTGCGTTACTTAATTTCATTAACTCAGAAACGGCGGTATTAAATTGATATTCGCCTTCTAAGTCTTCACTCACAGCTTTAATTGCAGTATGAATCGCCCGTCGCAGTTCTTTTTCTGGTTTGGTTGATGCTGGTTGCTGACTAACGACTGCTGGCTGATTGCTGTAATCGGTGACTAAACGCCAAACACGATTTAAAAAGCGAAATTGTCCTTCAACATCGGCGTCTTCCCACTCTAAGTCTTTTTCTGGAGGTGCTTTGAATAAGATAAACATCCGTGCAGTATCCACACCATATTTGGCTAAGACTTCTTCAGGATCAATACCGTTGTATTTAGATTTAGACATCTTCTCATAGAAGACTTGCAACGGTTCGCCAGTTTCGGGATCTTTAGGATCGTTAGGATCGACTTGTGCGGGTGAAATGTACTTACCTGTAACAGGATTTTTGTAGGTTGTTCCTTGTACCATCCCTTGCGTTAACAGGCGTTGGAAAGGTTCGTCAAAGTTTAATAAGCCTCTATCGCGCAATACTTTAGTAAAGAATCGCGAGTACAACAAGTGCAAAATCGCGTGTTCGATACCGCCAACATATTGATCGACTGGCATCCAATCATTCGTTTTTGCTGGATCAAACGCCTGTTGATCGTTTCTCGCATCAGGATAACGCAAATAATACCACGACGAATCAATAAATGTATCCATCGTATCAGTCTCCCGTTTAGCGGGCGTTCCACAAGTTGGACAAGGTACATTTACCCAGTCTAATTGCGTTAAAGGCGAACCACCACGACCTGTAAATTCAACTTCTTCTGGCAATTCTACAGGTAAATCCTCATCGGGAACTGGGACTATGCCACAGTTAGGACAATGAATCACAGGGATCGGTGCGCCCCAATATCGCTGTCGAGAAATTAACCAATCGCGCAGGCGATACTGAATTCGTGCATTACCAAAACCATGTTTCTCGGCGTGTTTGACAATCGCTTCTTTCGCATCTGTAGAAGCCATCCCATCAAATTCACCCGAATTTACCACAATTCCTGGTTCAACGTATGCTGCTGTTAGTGTTGATGCGTCACTGTTTTCAGGAATAATCACAACTTTGATTGGTAAATTCTTCTCTTGGGCAAATTTGAAATCACGCACATCGTGGGCGGGAACTCCCATGACTGCACCAGTACCGTATTCGTACAAGACATAATCTGCGATCCAAATTGGAATTTCTTCGCCAGTAAAGGGATGAATTGCTTTACCACCTGTCGGAATTCCCCGCTTCGGTTTATCTTCAGCGGTGCGTTCTAATTCACTTTGGTTTGCAACTTCTTGCACGAATGCTTCTACTGCGGCTTGCTGTTCGGGCGTGGTGACGCGCTTTGTTAAAGGATGTTCGGGTGCTAAGACAACATACGTTACGCCATAAACAGTGTCAGGGCGTGTTGTGTAAACGCCGATTTTTTCATCCGAATCGACAATGGGAAATTCCAAGTACGCACCGATTGACTTACCAATCCAGTTTGCTTGCATTAACTTGACGCGCTCAGGCCATCCTGGTAGTTTGTCAAGATCATTTAACAATTCTTCAGCGTAATCGGTGATTTTCAAGAACCACTGACGTAACAATTTGCGTTCTACTTTCGCACCACTGCGCCACGATCGCCCTTCACTATCTACTTGTTCGTTAGCGAGGACAGTTTGATCGATCGGGTCCCAATTGACTGCGGCTTCTTTTTGATATGCAAGTCCTGCTTGAAGAAATTGCAAGAAAATCCACTGCGTCCACTTGTAATAATCAGGCGAACACGTAGCGACTTCGCGATCCCAGTCAATTGATAAGCCTAAGCGTTGAAGTTGCGATCGCATCTGGCCAATATTTTGATACGTCCACTTTGCTGGTGGTATTCCGCGATCAATTGCTGCATTTTCTGCAGGTAAACCAAAAGCGTCCCAACCCATAGGGTGTAACACCCGATATCCTTGCATTCGCTTTTGTCGGGCGATAACATCCGTAATAACATAGTTACGAACATGACCCATGTGCAGACTACCCGATGGATAGGGAAACATTGATAGCGCATAAAATTTTTGCTTAGCACTATCTGTCTGAGTTTTGTCTAAACCAAGATCAGCCCAAGTTTGTTGCCACTTTTCCTCGATTGCTGCGGGGTTGTAACGCGACTCCACGAAAGTCACTCCTGTTATTGTCTCTGTCCCCATATTTTAGATGGTTCTCGGTGCAAATAAAGGTCTTTACCAAAATCAAAAGTTACTTAGTTACTATATATGTATAGATATATACGATACGATACTAAGTATTTATGCAATTTCGTCTTGTGTCACTAACGCTTTACTGACTTTATTTCTGACCTTTTCTCACTTTTTCTCACTCCCTATTTTCCTTAATTTTTTTTAAAATCTTAAATGGTTGATATAACAAGCATAAAGATTTGACAAAAGTATAGTCTTTTGAGTGATACTATTTTTTCATGAGTGATAATACGTAGGTAATATAATTAAATTTATTACTTATTGTTCAGGAGCGATCGACTAGTTTAATGATTAATAAATATGGATGAAGAGACTATTTTTCTACAAACAATGAGACGAAATAATAGGTAAAATCACAAGCAATTATGAAGAACTAAGAATGCCACACGATATGAAATATACGCAAGCAATTTCAAATTAAATTATAAACAACAGTAAAAATAGTGACTTTAAAATTAAAGCTAGGGTAAATGCAAATACATTTTATGAGTACTAAAGGCTACATATTTGAGATTGAGCACATAGCGTTACCATGCACTCTTCAATTTTGACTGTTGGCGGACAAGATTTTTTTGACAAGCTGCCATACCAGATTCGGCATGGAACAGACTTTACTGTAGAATTTGCTATTAATGTCAACGAAGCACAAAATTGGATCGAGGTTAGACCACCAGATATTCTTCTGGTACAAGCTGGCTTAGAGCAAAGTTTAGATCTTTGCCAGTGGCTGAAACAGCAAGCACCCTTATCGTGGATATATTGCATTCTCGTCGAGGATCGCGTACAACTTATCGAAGAAAGAAAGCGTGCAAATTGGGATTGGGAATTTGATGCAACTGCTACAGCATTAGAAGAAGCTGCTGATGCTTATATATGGCTACCAGATGATTTGAATTTAGATAAATTGCAACCAATTACACGTTTGTTACTTGCCCATATTCAAGTTGGTTTACGTAAGGTAAAAAAATACCGCGACCTGATTCAAAAAAATGATGTTCTATCAACGATCGCATATATAGATGCCTTGACAGAACTCAATAATAGACGCGCTTTAGAAAGTAATTTACTTCGCCAAATTAGAACTAGCCGAAACTACAAAATTCCTTTAAGTATTTTGATGCTAGATGTCGATTATTTTAAAGTTGTCAATGATACATACGGACATTTAATTGGCGATCGCATTCTCAAATTACTGAGTTCGCGCTTGCGCTATAACTTGCGATCAAACGACATTCCCTTTCGCTACGGTGGTGAGGAATTTGTGATTTTGCTGCATAACACTAACTGTCAAGACGCATCAGTCGTTGCTCGTCGATTGCAACGCATTGTGAGTGAGCAACCATTTGTCATTAATAATTATTTGGCAATTCCCGTTACAATCAGTATCGGGACAAGTTGTCTTAGAGCCTCTGACGATCCTGAAGGCGTACAGATCTTAGCCCGCGCTGACGAATATTTGTTGCAAGCTAAAGCTGCTGGCAGAAACTGTATTGTCAATTGCACAGACTAACTACACTGTTAATGGCTAGAATGCTGGGCGAATGGATTCGTACACTATAAACAAAGTCCACCAATTTAGAGTCGTGAAGTGTTGAGTGTTAAATTATGAGTTATGAAAATTCTTTTAATTCAAAACTCAAAACTATGTTTGAACTGACTACTTAAATAATTATTTAACCAACTAGATTTGATTTTAGTGTTAATGAATCAATTAAATCACTACAACTAGCAACATCAGTGCGTTCTTGCATTGCAGTAACTAAAGCTTCATACGTTGCCCAATTTTGTTTTAGTAAGGTACACGCTTGTAAGCTACAAAATCGCTGCTTCAGTTCTACACTTGCAGCAGAAAATCCCAACGATGAAAGCACGGTCTGAAGATGTTGACGGTCATCAGCACCACCTTCGGCGCGATCGTATACTAAGGTTTCTGCAGCGATTCCTGCCATCCAGATTGTACAGTAACGATCTAACAATTGAGCTGAGATTGTTCCCTGGGCGAGTTGAGATGCAACTTCGGTATCATCAAAGCTTACCCCACCTTGTCCTGGATGTTTTTGTTGTAAAGCTTCCCAAGCACTTAAAGCATAGCCTGTAACCGGAATGCCTAAAAGATGCGCGACAAGAAAGTGTCCAGCTTCATGGCGAATAATGCGATCGCGGTGTTGAGGAGAAAAACTTGCTAACCAGTCTAGTATTAGTGTACCGCCCTTACCCTGTAAGCCGAAACTATCTAACGTAGCAAGCCCTAGAAGGCTAAAAGTCGCGATCGCGGGAAGTGTAGGGGACAGATTAAACATTGGTCCTAGCAAAGCTGTCATTGTCGTTAGAAATATGGCGATCGCCGTTAAATTAAGCGCAGTTTGACTCATAGTGTAATTTTATTTCTAATTGTAACGATTCTTAAGTATTAGATTATCGTGCAGAGGTTTGGCGTTCAAGAACACAGCGATAGAGAAAAGCTCTGTTGAAGTAACATATTTAATATCGGACAATACTAGAAGCTTGCGGCGATGGTTAATCCACCTCCAGTCTTAAACACCGTTCCTACTGACACCTGGGTAGCAGCAGCTTGGGAAGATTTTCTGACGTTTGCGGACGATCCGACTTTAGTAAGTGGAAGGTTTTACTACGATGAAGGCTGCATGAGGATTGAGATGTCGCCATTAGGTTCTGCGCACGGTCAAGATAATTCCGTTGTTTCTACCGTTATTGTTTTATATGCAGCAATGAAGAACATTGCAATTAAAGAATTGACAAACACCAGTTTTAGAAAAGCTCGATTGCAAGAAGCACAACCTGATATTGCATACTATGTCGGCAAAAACTTGAGATTTCCGCCGCGTAATAATGCACCTGTAAACTTAAATGAACTCGATCCACCAACACTTGTAGTTGAAGTTGCGGCTTCTTCCCTAGAAGACGATAGCAATCGCAAACAAAAGCTTTATCAACGCATGGGCGTACAAGAATACTGGGTTGTTGATGTTAATGCAGGTAAAGTGATTGTAAGTTGTTTAACACCAACACAGAGTCATTTCATTCGTGAATCACAAGTGTTACCAGGACTAGATATTAACTTAGTAGAAGAAGCCTTGAAACGTTCTCAAACTGAAGATGACGGGGCAATTAGTCGGTGGTTAATTGCTACACTAAATCAACAATAAGGTCAACGCAACCTCACAATTTCCTCAAGTTGTTTTCCTATAACTAAAGATGTAAAAATGAGAAGTAAATCGCGAGTTCTCCACAAAAGCTTCTCACGAAAACTAACTAATGCTAAGAGGAAGTTGATTGATGTTGCAAACTACGGTTGCTCAAACTGCTGGTAAGCAAGCTTTCGTGTTGGAACTAGATACAGTTAGCTTAGCTGATCTCGCCTTGGTGGGTGGTAAAAATGCTTCTCTAGGAGAAATGATCCAGCAACTATCCAACCAAGGAATCAACGTTCCCAGTGGTTTTGCTACCACCGCAACGGCTTATCGCTACTTTATGCAGTCGGCTGGATTGGAAGCAGAATTAGGTAAATTGTTTGCAGATTTAGATATTGAAGATGTCAACCAACTACGACAAAAAGGTAGACAAGCACGTTCCTTAATTTTGCAAACCTCATTTCCCACAGAACTAGAAGAAGCGATCGCCACTGCTTACAATCATTTGTGTCAGCGTTACGGTTTTGATACCGATGTTGCGGTGCGTTCTAGTGCTACTGCTGAAGATTTACCCGATGCAAGTTTTGCCGGACAACAGGAAACTTATCTCAATGTCCACGGATTAGCCGCAGTTCTCGACGCTTGTCATCGATGCTTTGCTTCCTTGTTTACAGATCGGGCAATTTCCTATCGCCAAATCAAAGGATTTGATCACTTAGATGTTGCACTTTCTGTCGGCGTGCAAAAGATGGTGCGATCGGATATGGCTGCTTCAGGAGTTATGTTTTCGATTGATACCGAATCTGGTTTTAAAGACGCAGTGTTGATTACTGCTGCTTACGGGTTAGGGGAAAATGTCGTCCAAGGAATGGTTAACCCTGATGAATACTTGGTGTTTAAACCAACCTTAAAAGCTGGCTTCCGCCCGATTTTAGAAAAGCGCATTGGGACAAAAGAACTGAAACTTGTTTACGATGTTGGTGGTTCTAAACAAACAAAAAACATCCCTGTACCCCTTGACGATCGCACACAGTTCACCCTTAACGACGAGGAAGTTTTGCAACTAGCGCGGTGGGCTTGCTTGATTGAAGATCACTATTCCCAAGTGCGAGGAACTTTCACCCCGATGGACATTGAATGGGCGAAAGACGGGATTACAGGAGAAATGTTTATTGTCCAAGCGCGTCCTGAAACGGTGCAATCGCAAAAACATCAGAATGTATTGCGAAGTTACTCGCTGCAAGAACGTAGTCGAGTCCTCGTGACAGGACGCAGTATTGGCGAAGCAATCGGTCAAGGAAAAGTCCGCGTGATTCTAGACGTTCACAAACTCGATCAGTTTAAAGCGGGAGAAGTTTTGGTGACTTATAAAACCGATCCTGACTGGGAACCGATCATGAAAAAAGCGAGTGCGATTGTCACCAACCAAGGCGGACGGACGTGTCATGCTGCAATCATTGCCCGCGAGTTAGGAATTCCGGCGATCGTTGGTAGTGGTAATGCAATTAGTTTGTTGAAAACTGGTCAAGAAGTCACAGTTTCTTGTGCTGAAGGTGAAGAAGGTAAAGTTTATCAAGGCATATTACCTTATGAAGTTCAAGAAGTAACGCTGGAAAATTTACCGCGCACCCGCACGCAAATCATGATTAACTTGGGTAATCCTGCAGAAGCGTTTGGTGTGGCTGCAATTCCTAATGATGGTGTCGGATTAGCACGGTTGGAGTTTATTATCGCTAACCATATTAAGGTGCATCCGTTGGCGTTGATTCACTTTAATGAACTTCCAGAAGATGCAATCAAAGATCAAATTGCCACATTAACTTCGCAATATGAACATAAACCGCAATACTTTGTGAATAAGTTAGCGCAAGGTGTAGCAACAATTGCGGCAGCTTTTTACCCAAAACCTGTAGTCGTCAGGCTATCAGATTTTAAGAGCAATGAATATGCCAATCTCTTAGGTGGACGCGATTTTGAACCACAAGAAGAAAACCCTATGATTGGCTGGCGCGGCGCATCTCGGTATTATAGCGATCGCTACCATGAAGGCTTTGCTTTGGAGTGTCAAGCTATCAAGAAAGTCCGCGAAGAAATGGGCTTGACAAATGTCATCTTAATGGTTCCGTTTTGTCGCACTCCTGATGAAGGACGTCAAGTTTTAGCAGAGATGGCAAAACATGGCTTGGTACAAGGTGAAAACGGGTTACAAGTTTATGTCATGTGTGAATTGCCTAGCAATGTACTGTTAGCTGAGGAATTCAGCCAAGTTTTTGATGGCTTTTCGATTGGTTCTAATGATTTGACCCAACTTGCATTAGGTTTAGACCGCGATTCAGCAATGGTTGCAGACTTATTTGATGAACGCAATGATGCTGTGAAAAAATTAGTTCAAATGGCGATCGCAACTGCGAAACAATACAATCGCAAAATTGGTATTTGCGGTCAAGCACCCAGCGATTATCCCGAATTTGCCCGTTTCTTAGTTGAGCAAGGAATTGATTCAATTAGCCTCAACCCCGATTCTGTACTTAAAACTCTACTACAAATCGCCGCAGTAGAAGGAATAGAAGTCAAATCATAAAATTCCAATAATTACCTATTACTAACTTTCATTGAGGAGCGTTTTTATGTACACCAGAATTCTCGTTGCACTCGATCGTTCTCCTATGGGCGAACAAGTTTTTCAACAAGCAATTGATGTGGCTAAAGCAACGAATGCTAATGTCATGTTGTTGCACGTTCTTTCTCCAGAGGAACAAGGAAGTCCAGATACTTCTTTGATGAGAGAAGAATACTATCCTGGTTTAAGCAGTGAAATTGCCGAGTTGCATCGTCAGCAATGGCGGGAGTTTGAACAACAAGGAATTGAGATGCTACGCGATCGCAGCGAACAAGCCTCTCGTATGGGTGTTAAAGCTGCTTTTGAGCAGGTTTTTGGTACTCCTAGTCGTGCGATTTGTGACTATGCACGTCAATGGAATGCTGATTTAATTATCTTAGGAAGGCGCGGTCATTCTAGTCTAAAAGAGTTGTTTCTTGGTAGTGTGAGTAATTATGTTCTTCATCACGCTCCTGCTTCAGTTTTGACGATTCAATCTGTTAGTAAAGAAAGTCCTCAAGACAGTCAAAAACAACAAGTAGAAGCATTATCTTAGTTCTCAATTTCAAAACTGCTGCTAGTTTCCGACTAGCGCAGTTACTTATGTCTGAACTACAGAGGCACAGAGTAAAGAATAACTATTTCCTTATCGGATACAAATGTGAGGCAAAATCTGCAAACTATATTAATAGTATTGGAGAAAAACAATGGTGCGTTTGAGAAGAAAACGAAGGTCATTGTACCAAAATCTTTTGCAAACTGTGCTTTGGCTGTTACTACTAGGAATATGGACAATAATTATATTCTTAGGTATTGGAACTTTCATCTCACAGCCAGTACTTGCAGCGGTTAGTCAAATTGAAGCACCAGGAGAAATACTGTATCGTTCTCAGCAGAGATTAACAGATTCTTCCGGAAATTCCTGGCAAGTCATTTTGTTTAAACAAGCGAAACCTGGACAATCAGCTTTAATTAATTTAAGACTCGTAGGATTTCCAACAGTTGCAGAGTTAGTTCATCCACAACCACTCCGAATTACAACGCCTACAGGCGACACTTTGACAGCAAATGATGTGTTTTTAGATGAAGCACCTGCACCAACAATTGCTCAATATGACTTCAAAGATGTTTTACCAAATTTACCTACAGAATCATTAAAACTGAGTTTACCTTTAGTTGGCGATCGCTTCATTCATATTACTGTTCCACGCTTTGTTGTACAGGAATGGCAAGAAGTTGCAGCTACATAGGTGCATTAGTAAAAACACTGGAGAAATTGATTATGAGGCGTAAATGGCGTACTGCTAGCACAGGATTTCTCTGCACTTTACTACTTCTTCTTGTTACCTCAGTTTGGTCGTTAGCAAGTTGCAGTGGAGATCAAGTGATTATTGGTGCAAATAATCATCTTTCTTGACTTAGGTGCGTTATGGATGTGGATACGCAACAAACACGATTGCACGCCAAAAGAAGATCAATTAATAGCAGTATAAATTACAACCTCGTCTGAATCTGATGCAAAATGCTTTTATCTTTGATTTTGTCATCATTTGCCAGTAATAAAATCTTACTGATAACCTCGCTGATCTTTGAATCGCCACCATCGCTAAAAGGCAAAAAAAGTTTCTGTCGTTTTCCCCAGCGATCCGGAACAATACAAAGATGATGACCTGGTTCAATGTGAATTGCTGCACTAGCAAGATGTACTTGATAGCAAGCTAATTTTCCTTGTACTTGCGCAAAATGTCCTGCGACAGTCACATTTGCTAAACCCAAATCAGCGACTAGCGTTCTGATTAAGTCCCCACGTTGTTGATAAGTCTCTTGTGATAAACGTGTGTCTCCCTCGCGTTGTGCTACCGAAACGACTAAATCAGCATCACGCATCACTTCAGAGAAAATGACTGGCGGGATATCAACTAAAGGTAACGCTGTTCCATCAATAAATTGATCGGCTTGAAAATAAATGCGATCGCTTGTAATCTCCTCTGATGCAGATAAATAGTAACTCGCATCTTGAAACTCAAAATAGGCAACTAAATCTAATTCAGGAAAGACTTTAAACGGTATCGGATATTCACCATAACCAAGCTGCCAACCCCGCGATTGTAATAGCCTAGCAACGACCCGTGATTCTAGTTTATGTCCTGCAAAGCGATACGAATAATTGTAAGTTTCTTGTTCCGCAGGTGTCACCAAATAAAGTTTGCGAAATACTTGTTTAAAAGGCTGTACAAGGCGTTGACGCACAATTTCTTGTTGCCATGCTGCTAATTCACCTTTGTGAAAAAGATGATCTGGATGAGCGATATAAGTTTGATTCTGTAATGGTATCAATTTGCCATCCAAGTTTTGTACTGCTAAGGTATCAGCCACAAACAAACCACAGCTTTGTTCCGTCAATAAAACAAGTTGATTCAACATATCCCGTGCGATCGGGATTTGACTAAAGATACTCAGTTCCTCATAGCTTAGCTTCTGCCCTGTTGCCATTATTTCCTCAAAATGACAGCGAAAGCGAGTTATCTGATTGCGCAGTTGCTGTATTGTCGCTTTAATTTCGGTATAGATTTGATTTTGGCGAACAACTGTAGGCACAGACTTAAGCAAGCGATCGCCTCGGTATACTCTAAGTTGAACATCAGCTTGGCTCAAAGCAAGGGTTAGTTGATATTCACCAATTGACCAATGACACGTTTCTGGTGCTATCTTTTGGTTAAAACGCGCCTCCATCATCAACTCTAAGCTTTGCGCGTTGGGATAACCTGCGACTTGTGCTAAATACGCTAAAGCTTGTTGCACTGCTGTTTGTTCGTTTGCCTGTTTTTCTGCACCAAATTTTTTGCTTTCTTTGAGAAACTGCTGTAGAAATAAATAACGTTCTAGAACTTCTTCTTGTCCCTGTTCGAGGGGTAACAAACCATAAGCTTTGGCAGCAAACTGCTTGCGTTTAGGTAGTGACTGTTCAATTTCTGTACGATTCCAACCCGCGATCGCCTCAATCAAAAATACAGTATTCTTATCAAAAACTTTAGCCTCACGCCATAGCGTCCAAATTTCGCGTCCTAAATCCCCAGCTTTTACAAAAGCACTTCTCAGCGCAGCAACTGTTTTTAAATCAAGTTCTACTTCAAATGTATCGGCAGTGTTTTGTTTAATAATTTTCAGTATATTTGTTAAGGGTAATGCCTCATCCCAACCCAAAGCTACACACAATACATTCTGGCTATTTTGAGCAATCGGTAGTAAATATTTTAATGAAGTAAAAGGTAATCTTTGCAACTGAGCAACAAGTGTTTTACGATCTGTGGGTGATTCTGGTTCAGTATCAGTTGCTTGTGCCAAGTTAAGCACAGCCCTCGTAATTCCATCTTGCCACTTAATTTTGTTCGGATTTTGCCTGTAATACTTGTTGGCGTGAGGATACACCAGCTTACCAAGTTGAAATATGCTATGTTGCCTAACAGATTCTAATAAATAATGACTGCCTTGAATCTTAATTCGTGTCAGGATGTAGTAGTTTTCTTTTGAAAGGTTTTGGGCTGTTTCCCGTACTAATTTGTCACAGTATTCTACAATTACTCGGCTAAATTCATCGCTAACTTGCGCGTGAAAAGTAGTGATAACTCCATCAGCAGTCAATTCACAAGCATCATTAAGAATGTGTGGTAAATGTTGTACAGCTTGACAAAATTCTGTATAGCCGAAACGTCCATATTCATGCAAACGATTCATCAAGCGTGGAAAGTAATAGCAAAGTCCTTTGTCTGATTGTGAGTAGAAACCACGTCCGTAAATTTGATATGCCCGAATTGATTTACAACTGTCAAAATCATATGGGTACGCATATGCATCAAAGTTGAATTGCCATTGCTGCTGTTGAGACTTGGCATCATCGTTGTAACAAGGAAACCCTTGAGGAGTGTAGTACATTTTCCCAAAGTAATTAGCAGGATCGAAAGGTCCAAAATCCCATTTTCCAAGCACAAGTTGTTCAACTAGATGTATGTTTTGCGAAGATGGTGGTAGCTCTAGCACTAACGCTAAGCAATCTTGTAAAGTTGGTGTTAAATACAATTCAGGAACACAGCAAATCCTCTGACGCTGTTTGATTTCGACTTCGTTGGTATAAAAGGGATTTGCCAGAATTTGTATCAATCTTGTTGCTAGGCGATCGCAGATGTCAGGTGGAGTAAATTCAATCAAGCAGGCAGTTAAGATTTCTACAACAGCTTGATATGCTGGTGCATTGAGTATGTAAGAATGCCACAGTATCGGATTGAAATACATATCAGCCGCCAAGCTACCTACTTCAGTTATTGGCAAGCGTGTTATTAATTGCTCTAAACTTCTTTTGACTAATGATGGCGATCGCCCAAAATCGTGAGGCACACTCCAACCAAAAACTATATGCCCACTAGGAGTATTGAGCATTGCCTCATTGCTCAAGGTTGCCATTTCACCCCTAAGTAGCAACTGGTAAATTCCTTGTTGGGTATGGAAATGCTGGTAAGTCTTAATCTGATCTATCTGCCATACATCTACAAGTAAAGAGGAAATCTCTCGTTCAAATAAAGTAACTCTTTCTTGCAGCGAGGTTGGTATTTCCATGATTTATACCGTTAGCTAAATGCCATGAACTATAAGCACCTTGACTGAAGTCGAGGCTACTTAAGCAAAGTGTGCATTCGCACACTAAATATGAGAGTTTGATCGCTAAGTCTACGGAGGTAGACTTTGCTTGTTTAGCTGCGAATAAATTCGCTAAGCGTTCATGTTAACCACCTACCAATGGCATTAACCGCAAGAATACAACTTTTGTTTCTCGACTCAGCGTTATTTCTGCTTCTAAGTTTTCTACTTGCTGACCGTTGACTAAAATAATGTATGCCCCATCAGTAAACGCTTGCAGTGCCTTTTTCACCTCTATTTTGGTATCAATTTGAAGTGTATTATGTGGCTTTGAAGGAAAGCGTACAGCTCCTTGTTGCGCTTGCTCGGCAATTTCTGATGTGGTTAAATACTGACGTTCTAAAGCACGACGCACTTGCTGTGCATCCATTTGATGTTGTATCTGTAACTCGCGAACCTGGGCTTCTACGCTGCGTTGAATCAGTTCAGCGACTCTAAGATGTTGGGAGTGCAATAAGACTTCTGGTAGTTGTGGTGCTTCTGGAAGCCCACCAAAAACTTGAGTACGAACTGCGATCGCTGGCATAGTACACTTGCTTTTTGCTAAGACTAGAACAAGTGTACTACTAATTAACAGGGCGATCGCACAACTTCAAGATATCTTTAAGGGAACCTAGTAATTTAATCTATTTGCTCTAAAGCCGTTTTAGCTTCCTGCGCTACAGCTTCTACTTCGTCGTTTGCCATTTCTGCTAATATTGACCGTGCTTGCGTTCCACCCAATTTTCCTAAAGATTGAGCAGTACGATAGCGTACTTGCCAATCTGCATTAGAGACGTGAGGGGCTAGAAGTTCTACGGCGCGTGCGTCTTTTAAGTCTCCCAACGAACTAATTGCTGCAGTTTTTACTAAGTCAATATCTGAATTTAGTGCTTCTTTAAGCAAGTCAAAGGAACGCGGATCGCCGAGTTCACCTAACGTAGCGACAATACTAAACTTGATCAGCCACTCACTTGTACTGTGATAGAGTTGCTCTAAATCAGTATATGCCTCAGTTAACTTCAAAGCACCAATACAGTCGGCAGCAGCAGCTTGAACATCAGGTTCAGGGTCGTTTTTGAGGCGATCGCGCAATAAATCGAGAGACACTTGCAAATTCTGTCCGCCTAATGTATCCATTTGACTAACTGCCGAGTAGCGAACACGAGCATTAGTATCTTGAACAGCACTTTGAGCTAATTCAAAAGCAACCGCTGTATCTTCTAGTTCCCGAATTTGATTTACCGCCCGCAGGCGTTCTCCCAAATCCTCAGAACTAAGCATTTGTTTAACAGTTTCAGGTGTCACAGTCATTTAATTATTCCAGTTTTAAATTAAATCAATCTACAAATTTCAAGCAACGAGTAGAATACACGTAAACTATACTAATCCCTCACTGCTCGCCCCTCGCCCCTAATCTTCCGCTGCCATTGCCCGTACTACATCTCCACGGGTGAGAATGCCAATAATCTTTCCTTCTGAGTCGATAACAGGTAGGCGGCGCACTTCGCGATCGTGCATTAACTTAGCAGCCTCTCTCAAAGTTTTATCAGGGGAAACAGTAACCGGATCGCTACTCATTACTTCCCCGACAGTTTGCCCTAGGGCTTTATGTAAGTCGCGCTCGTATTTGGCAGGATTTTGTAAATAAATCACACTATCGAGAATCATAATGTATGCAGGAGGGGTCACACCTGTTTCCTGCCACATCAAGTCGCTTTCAGAGATAATGCCGACTAATTTGCCAGTATCATTAACAACAGGCAAACCACTGATACGTTTCTCTGCCAGAATTTGAATAGCTTCGTTCAAAGGTGTTTCTGAGCGTACGACAATTGGATCGCGGCTCATCACCTCAGCAACAGTCTTAGGCATTTAATTAAAGATATCTACAATTTAAGTCCTCTGCGATCATTGTATAAAATTCAGACAACTAACCCGCATAGGTTTATGGTTTGTAACTAGAGAGTGAGTGGTGAGTGACTAGTGGCTAGTAGTTAGTGATTAGTTTTGAGTTTTGAATTGAAAGAATTGAAAGAATTTTAAACTTTGGGTTTTCTTAACTCATAACTCTCCAGACTTACTTAGCTCCTCCCGATCTAAATTTCTCTAGTTCGGTATGTTCTAAATCGCTCAATTAAAGGGAGTTTCGCAGAAGGCTTGGAGTAATTTAATGCAGTTAGCGATCGCACCCAAGTGAGCAATTTCATAACCGTGGGTATTTTGTGTCGGAAATGCTAAACACGCCGCACGGGGAACATGACCAAATTTCATGGCGATCGAAGCATCGCTACCAAAACCACTCAAGGTTGCGAGTTGTACTGGCATATCTAGCTTTTGTGCTACTTGTCTTAGTTGTCCGTTAAGCGTTTCATCGTAAATTCCGTATCCATCTTGCGAGAGAATTACGGGTGCTTCTCCAGATTTAATTGGGTATTCTGGCGCTAAAGGACAAATTTCTAATGCAATTAAAGCATCCAAATGCTGCTTTTGACTAAAATACAGCGCTCCCACTGCACCCACTTCTTCTTTTGCTGAAGCCACAAGATAAGTATCAACAACTGGCTGTTTGATTTGTTCTGCTAATGCCAGCAAAATTGCCACAGAAGCTTTATTATCCAGCGTGTAACTTGCAATATAATCTTTCAATCGCGCTGGATGTTTGCGATGTTTCCCGATGACTACCCGCGTTCCTGGGCGAATTCCTGCATCGTCGAGTTCTTCTGGCGTACACTTCGTCTCAATCCATGCATTTTCCCACTTTACAGGAGTATCTTCTTGCAACTCTTTTTGCGGCGATTCGTGCGATACATGGCGCGAACCAAAGCTGAGAATACCGCTAATCGTTTCATTGTCACCAAGTAAATCGACAACGCCTTCACCATAAATCCAAGGATAAGAACCTCCTAGCCTGCGAACTTCGACTTGCCCTTCATCACCAACTGTTTTGACAATTGCACCAATTTCGTCTTTGTGTGCGGTAATTGCAATAGATCGACTCGCGTCACGCCCTGGAATTTTGGCAATAATGTTATCGGCGCGATCGCACCAGACTTCTACTGAAAGTGCCGCAAATTGTTGCAGTAATAATTGATTAATCTCTCCTTCTGCACCACTCGGCGAATGATGCATCACTAATTCTTGAATAAGTTCAAATATTTCGTCGTACATGAGCTAGGAAATGAGGACCAACACAATTCACAAAAGCGGAGGAAGACAATTCATCTACCAACAACTAGTCACGAGTGACTTACTACATCATTACCCAAATTACTGATTGCGCTTCTGCACTAATAAATACATAAAATAAGGAGCACCAATAACCGCAGTCACGATACCACAAGGAATTTCAATCGGAGCAAATAGGGTACGTCCTAATAAATCAGCAACAACAACAAGCATCGCACCCATCATCCCTGCAACTGGAACGAGCGAACCATGTGTAGAACCTACGAATTGACGTGCCATATGAGGAGCCATTAAACCGACAAAACCAATTGCACCAGCCGTTGCTACCGCAGATCCAGCAAGCGCTGTACTAATCAGTAACAACCAGCCGCGCTGCCACTCTACATGACAACCTAATCCAGTAGCAAGATCGTCACCTAAAGCTAAGGCATTGAGTTGTCGAGTCTTAACTAAAGCCAATGGCACAAATACAGCAAGCCAAGGTAAAAAGGCAAAAACCTGCTCCCAACTACGTCCGTAAACACTTCCTGCTAACCAGACTAAAGCTTGGCTAACGCTGTTAATCTCACCGAATGTCACAATTACACTCGTGCAAGCACCAATCACAGTAGCAATCCCAACTCCAATTAAAATCAACCGCAACGGAGAACTGCCCCCCTCCCATGCTAAAAAATAAATCAGCAATGAAACTACTAGCGCCCCAGCAAAGGCAGATAAGGGTAAAAACCCTACAGGAACATTAGGAAACAAGACAATCAAGCTCACAGCGGCTAAACTTGCACCAGCATTAACACCAATAATGCCAGGATCTGCAAGTGGGTTACGGGTAATTCCTTGCATGATTGCGCCAGAGATCGCGAGTGCTAGCCCTACTAGACTTGCTACTAAAGTTCTCGGTAGTCGCAGTGTATTAATCACAAATGCGTAGTCAGAATTTCCTTCTAACCCCAATACCGTTTGAATAACAGCAAGTGGTGGTATGGGATATTCTCCATACCCAATGCTAGCAATCATTGCTACCAAAGTTACAAGTAACAACAATAGCAACACAGTTAGAACACGCTGCTTGATGCGGAGTGATAGCGGTAGCGATCGCGAACGAAATTGAAAGGTATTTTGCTTCATTTACTAACTTTCATCCGAGCAAGATAAACAAAGAAGGGCGCACCAACTAAGGCTGTTACGATGCCTACGGGCAATTCTTGTGGTCGAATAATCAGTCGCGCAACAACATCGGAAGCTAGCAATAATATCGCACCGAATATTGCACTATATGGTAGAAGCCAGCGATAATCTATCCCAATCAGTAAGCGGACAATGTGAGGAACGACTAAACCAATGAAACCGATAGGTCCTGCTGCCGCAACAGCACTACCAGCTAATAACAATACAGCGACAGCAGCAGCAATTTTCACCCAGGCAGTTTTTTGTCCTAAGCCTTTGGCAACATCTTCACCAAGATTGAGAATGTTAATTTGTCTTGCTAAAGCAAGTGCGAGTACAATGCCAATAATAATGTATGGCAACACTTGTCCAATAATTGCATAATCGCGACCAGCAACACTTCCTGCTAACCAAAAGCGAATTTCATCAAGAGTGCGTTGACTCACAATCAAAATGCCTGTTGTGATTGCTGAAAGTAATGCTGCGATCGCCGCACCTGCAATTGTCAGATTGAGCGGAGTAATACCACCACGCCCTAAAGAACCCAGAAGGTAAACACTCACAGCACTTGCACCAGCACCGAAAAACGCACACCAAACATAAAAAATGGGTTCAGAAGTCCCAAAAAGAAAGATAGCAATAACAACAGCAAACGCTGCACCTGCATTGATTCCCAAAATTTCGGGATCTGCTAAGGGATTACGGCTAATACCTTGCATAATTGCTCCAGCAATAGCGGTTGCTGCACCAACAAGAATTGCTAGCAGCGATCGCGGTACGCGCACTGTACGAATGATCAGATGTTCCGTTGAACCATCAAAAACAGCGATCGCCTCATAAATTGTTTTCAATGAAATGTCCGCTGCACCTAAGGCAATGCTGACAAATAGACAGATCATCAATAACACTAAGCTGATAATTAAGCCTATCAGTGGCGATTTACTCGTTTGTTCTCTGTTTGCTAATTCTGCCATACCTTAGTTTTCATACCTTATTGTTGCTTAGATACTGCGATCGCATACGTTCATTTTTTGGCAGTTGTGGACAATCAACATCAAAAATTACTCTCAACTATTGGCAAATTCTATCAATAATTTTGTGAAATTTATCATTCTATTCTTCTTGACTGAGTAAAATCAATTTTATTTTAGAAGAGCAAAGAGCAAGTATTTAGTACAAATGCACTAAAAGTAACAATACCTTTTTTTAGCGATCTTAGTTCTAAACGGTTGATGTAGTTCAATCTTAAATTAAAAAAGCTCTCTTAAACTTCGCGTCTTAGAAGTTTAAAAAGAGCAAAAATAAGTATATTAATCAAATTAAAGATTAAGTATGAGATATAGCATTTCTAAATGATTCACGAACTTACCAACTTGTTAGCTAATAGCTAAGAACAATAAATAAGTCTTTTCTTAGCAATCAACCATTATTAATTTCAAGAAAATATTCATAACTCAGATAGAAATGCCATATGTATCTTACTTACTGATATTCAACAAACATACTGTATTTAATCAATTTAATTCATTCGATTGTTTTTTAGTTATTTGTAGAGTTATTAAATTAGCCAAAACCCCTTTTTTTGCCAATATTGTTTCTCCAAAAAATCATTTAAGCATTGTCAAGAAATTATGCATTTTTCAACCAGTAACTGCCCCAACTGTTTATTTGAGTGGCGTTGTTCAAGTAAAACTTGTTTGAGTTCGTCTAAAGAAATAACTTGCTCTTGAAGAAGTAACTGACCAAGCTTAATATTTTGTTCACCTAAAACTCTATCGAGAGTTTCTTGAGGAATTATGTTTGTTTCTACTAAAATTTGTCCTATTTGTTTTCGTTTTTGGCTTTGTTCAACTAGAACTTTTTCTATTTTTTCTTGAGAAACTAAGCCTTTTCGTACTAGCATTTTGCCTAGTGCTACTTTTTCTACTTTTCTCTCAAAAGTATTAGTAAACATTACTAAACCTTGAATAAATTATGTTTATCTCATTATAGTGGTAACAAATCAATGATTACCTAAAAAAACAGAGTAACATTGACTCATTTTTTATAAACTTTATCAGTTCAAATTAGGCATTTATACAAAAAACCTTTCTAAAAAGGTCTGTATTTATATTATTCCCTTCTTTAAGAATTCTGGGTATAGAAACTGTAAAGACATCAAGAATCTTTAATGTTTAGCTGAAAATTAATGACTAATGATTCAAGTGGCTTACGAGACAAGATACAAGCGATCGCGCTTTCAATAGTAACTAGCTACTCAATATCCATGTTGCCAATTACAAAATTATTTTGAAATGCGATCGCGCCTTCAACTTCAGGTCATCTACTTCTTCGGAGCCTGCGGACGATAATTACCGCTAGTAGATACTTGTCTTGCTGGCTTTTTAGCACTTTGCTGCTGATAAAAATCGAGTACCGTTTGCACATAAGTAGCTGTAGAACTACTACTACAACCGCTTGTGCTTCCTGTCATCCACCAACAGGCAGTACGACGTATTGCTGTTATTTCGTTGTTGCTACTCGCTGCGTACTGCTTTTGTAACTCTCGGCGTGTAATACAAGAAACGATTTCTCTTGCTTTAGCGGGGCTAGCTTCAAGTTCTTGCGGTGTGAGTTCTCTGCCGATACATTGTTTAGACCAACTTGGTATAATTCCTGGCGTAATTTGCCATGCACTATAAAGCCCATCATTTGTCTTACCAGTTTTAGGCGCAGCTAGCCGTAATGCTTCCACCATGGCTTCAACTTGTGTATTAGTCACTTGTTGTGCTTGAACTGGTAGTGTCCACAGTCCTAAACTCACAATTATTCCACCAAGCAGTACACGCATGATTCTCCTCTGGCACTCTGAAATTAAAAAGCAATCAGGTAGGTAATTCTAGCATTGTCTAGAGTCAACTTAGCCACTTGGTATTACCCAAAAGGAGCGAGGAGCGATTTCTTTGCAGCGGGACGAAGTCCGGAGCGAGAGAAAAAGCTTCAGTTGGAGATCAAAAGCCCCCTCTCTTGAAAACTCCCGCATCGTGACGGGAACCGCCCGCCGCAGGATGCCCAAAGGGCTGTAGACACGGGGTTTTCGCTAAATTTAATTAAATTATGTTGAGGACGTTGTGACTCCCCCGCCTCCGCACCTTGTCGTCCGTGGGATTGCTGGCAACAAGACATAATCAGTCAATATTTCAATCTTCTGCTTTTAAGTAATCGAGATTTAATCAACTTTCCCAGCGTATCCAGCATACAGCCTTGTCAGATGTAGCTTGTTTAGTGGCTACGCAAAAATTCAACTTTATAGCCATCGCTCAATCTAATGCATTTGCAATAATATCTGCTATGATGTTAAAGCTGACAAGCGGATGTGGCGGAATTGGCAGACGCGCTAGATTTAGGTTCTAGTTCCGAGAGGAGTGGAGGTTCAAGTCCTCTCATCCGCATATAAACTAAAATAGCTGAAATGGTTATTTCGCAAGTTAGTCTGTAACTTTAGGCAAATTTTCTCTACGTAGGAATTTCTCTAGAGAGATACTTTAATATGAAAAGAATCAGTCTTAACTAGAGTGTTAAAAACAGGGAGCATCACAGATCCCAAAGCCCAAACTCCAAATTGGATAAGATGTTAGGCAAGCTAATACGCGATCGCTATCAGATTGTTCAAGTCCTCAACACAGAAGGCTTCTGTCACACATACCTTGCCAAAGATACTCATCAACATCACCCAACAACTTGTATTGTTAAACATTTTCAGGCTGTCAGTGACCATCCTGAGTCTTTAGCCACTCTTAGAGGATTGTTCATTAGAGAAGTAGAAGCCCTAAAAAAACTGGGTGACTACGACCGAATTCCTCAACTTTTGTGTAATTTTGAAGAAAATCAAGAGTTTTACCTCATACAAGAATTCATTGCGGGAAATCCATTAAGTACAGAACTAGAACCTGGACAGAAATGGAGTGAAAGCCAAGTTATTCAGCTACTGCAAGAAGTATTGCCGATTTTAGAGTTTATTCACAGCCACGGGCTGATTCATCGCAACATTCAACCTAAAAATATCATTAGAAGACAACATGACGATCGCCTAATATTAGTAGATTTTAGTTCTGTAAAACAAGCTTGGACACGAGTCGTTACTAATCAGGGCAAAACTAGTTCTAACTATTTTCTCAGCGGACCTGCAACAATTGCTATCGGCACAGCAGGCTATATGCCAACCGAACAAGCCCAAGGAAAACCACGTCCAAACAGCGATATTTACGCGCTTGGGATAATTGGAATTCAAGCTTTAACAGGTTTAAACCCCACACAATTTACACAAAACTTTGAAACAGGAGAAATTAACTGGCAAGATCATTGTCCTCAGGTTAGCCCAGAGCTTGCTAATGTGTTAAATAACGCAATCTGCTATCACTACAGAGATCGATACCAAAGCGCAACTGAAGCACTGCAAGCAATACAACCTTTAGTTATGAAGCAGTTACTTTCTCCAACAGTTATCAGTCAGAAAACTCCGACATCAAATTCAGATACAACTTATTTAGATAAAGACTTAAAACAGCAAGGAGACAAACGCGATCTCACTTTTCCGAGTAAATCTACACTACTTTTTGGAAGTTTAATTGGTAGTGTGGCTGCTGTTTTGATTATTGGTGGTAACTACTATTTCACGCGATCGCTACAGCGTACTCCAGAAATACGACCTTCTGTTTCGCCTTCCCCAACTACGCTGAACAAGATTGTATTAGATAAAACACTCTCAGGACATTCTGATACTGTCTGGTCGGTGGCGGTAAGACCAAATAGCCAGAATATCTTAAGTGGTAGTAGCGATCGCACAATTAAACTGTGGGATTTTAGCAGTGGTAAACTACTGCGGACTTTTTCTCGACATTCTGGTACAGTTTGGTCAGTTGCTGTTAGTCCTGATGGGCAAAGCTTTGCTAGTAGTAGCAGTGACAACACCGCAGATGTTTGGGATTTAACAACAGGAAAATTTTTATGTACGCTTGCTGGACATTCTGGTATAGTTTGGTCTACTGCTTTTAGTCCAGACAGTGAAACTCTGGCGACTGGTAGTGACGATCGCACAATTCGGCTGTGGAGTATGACTACAGGAAAAGAATTTCGTCAGTTATCAGGACATTCTGATGCAGTAAGAGCGATCGCCTTTAGTCCTGATGGGCAATATTTAGTCAGTGGAAGTAGTGATACGACAATTAAAGTTTGGGACTTCCGTAGTGGAAAAGTTTTAAGAACACTGCAAGGACATAGCGATCGCATTCTCACTGTTGCAATTAGTCCAGATAATCAATTACTCGTCAGCGGTAGTGTAGATAAAACAATCAGAATTTGGCAACTTAGCAGTGGAAAATTATTACGCACTTTGTCTGGAAATCCTCATTGGGTAAATACCGTTGCTATCAGTCCTGATGGTAACTTGCTTGCAAGTGGTATTGGTAAAAAATTAGAAGTTTGGAATCTCAATACTGGCGAGAAGAGATATATACCCTTTCAAGAAGCAAGTGACATTACTTCTATTTTTTTCAGCACAGATAGTAAAAATATTATTAGTAGTAGTAGAGATAATTCAATCAAGATTTTGCGATTATAAAAACAGCCTATCACGGCTTTGACTCATTACGAAAACGCTTAGTAAATTCAGGATAATTTTCTAAATCTTGCAATGACTCCAATGGTAGCATCTCAATCCAGTTTCCTTCTACATGGAGTTTGTCTATATAAGTATAAAAAGCCTCTTGATCGTCTCGATGTGTAAGAACATAATCGTGCAATTCTTTTTGAGACATAGCTTGAAAGTTAAGTTTACTCATGCAATGTATCTCCATCTGCCGTTTGCATATATTTCTATGATATTTTCTTCTCTTGCTAAGCGAAAGATGTTTCCTGTACGTTCATCCATGCGAACGATGTTGATAGGTAAGTAAAGCTTAGTGAAGCAGCAGCACAATACATAACACTGCGTTTTTTGCTCCAGTGTAGGGATACCCTGAACTCCTCAATCTTCTTCAATATTCCGTGATTATCGCACACCTGCCAAGATGAATGCGATCGCCTCTTGAGTATGTTTTTCCAACATTGCTTTACTGAAAACCCGTTTACCTTGAGGATGTTGTTGAATATTTCCCGCACCAATGAAATAAAATAAGCAACTTCCCATAATATTAATTGCTGAGATAAAAGGATCGATTTGACGAAATACTCCCGCTGTAACTCCGCGATCTAAGATATTTACCAAAGTTGTATCAATGCTTAAAGAACTACTGCGCTTATAGTATTTCCCTTGATTTTGTACAGCTTCATGAAACATGATTGTTGGTAATTTTGGGTTGCGTGCGACACAATCAAGCAATGCTGTCAAAAACTTCTCTAATGCTGCTTCAGGAGATAGCGCTTCTAAATTCAATTGTTGAGTAACTTGTAAAAGTTCTGCGTGCGATCGCTCCAACACTGCTTGATACAAACCCTCTTTGTCTTTGAAATAATAATAAATCATCGACTTTGCCACACCTGTTTTTGCGGCGATCGCCTCAGTTCTCGCAGCCATTAACCCATGTTGGGCAAACTCTGCTTCTGCTGCTGTCAAAATAACGGCTTGAGTTGCTTCAGCATCTCGACACTTCTTAACCCTCTGTACTTTTTCAGATTTTGCTGGACGCACCACAGTTGTTTTAAGAATCAATAGCAGTGGTTAGTATAACGTTTATCGACCGAACAGTCAGTTGACAAAGACAAAGTTAACTTATTTAATTAAAATTAATCGACAGACTTGTCAGTTGATAAAAATCCTAGAAGGAGCTAAACAAAATGCATGCGGCAAAAATAATTATCATTGGTGGTGGAATTGGTGGTGCAGCAACAGCATTAGCTTTACATCGTGCGGGCTTTGATTTCACAGTTTATGAACGATCGCAACAATTACGCGAGGTTGGGGCTGGGATTGCACTCTGGGCAAATGCAACACATATCTTGCAGAATTTAGGTTTACTGAATAATGCAATGCAAGTTGGTTGTCTTACCACAAATTATCAATTCAACTCGCAACACGGTAAGGAGTTAGTCAACATTGCTGTAGATAATTTTGAGTTACCCGTTATCGGAATTCATCGCGCCGAATTACATCAGTTACTATGGCAGAATGTTCCGCGTGAAAAGTTCATTTTAGGAGAAACCTTTGAGCGATTTGAACGTAGTGAAAGCGAAGTTTGTGCTTACTTTAAGTCAGGTTTGAGTGTTACCGGAGATGCTTTGATTGGTGCGGATGGTTTGCGATCGCGAGTGCGAACATCACTGCTAGGCGATCAACCGCTAACGTACCGTAACTTTAAAACTTGGCGTGGTTTGACCGATTATATTCCGAGTAGATATCGCCCTGGCTACATTCAGGAGTTTTTAGGGCGTGGTAAAGGTTTTGGGTTTATGATGCTAGGCAAAGGAAAAATGTATTGGTACGCCGCAGCTTACGCCCCAGAAGCCCAACCGGATGCGGCGATCGGTCGTAAACAAGAATTAGAAAGAATGTATCAAGACTGGTTTCCATCGATTCCTGAATTGATTGCTGCCACAGAAGAAGCTAACATTTTGACAACGGATCTTTATGATCGTCCCCCAATCCAACCGTGGAGTCAGCAAAATATAACATTACTTGGTGATGCTGCGCACCCCATGCTACCTACAATGGGACAAGGAGCTTGTACTGCTTTAGAGGATGCGTATGTCATTGCCAAATGCTTGCAAGCATCAGATCCAATAACTGCTTTCCAAAATTATGAATCCTTACGATTTGAGCGCACTAAGGCGATCGTTGTGCAGTCTTTACGCTCAAGCAAAATGGGTGAATTAACACATCCTTTAGCTGTAGGCTTTCGCAATACTTTTATGAAAGTTATGAGTTCAGCAATTAGTAACAGCTTCCAGTCACTTCATGCTTACAGAGCTTAGATATTATTCAATACGGTTTCATAATGTTCTACCGTTGGAAACGGCTCATAGAAATGATGCAATAGAGAACGCCACTCTTGATACTCTGGAGATTGTCGAAATCCAACTATATGATCTTCTAACTTTTGCCAGCGTACAAGCAATATATATCTATTTGTAGTTTCTAAGCAACGTTGCAGTTCATGAGAACTGTATCCAGGCATAGAAGCAATGATAGTTGAAGCAGTTTTGAAAGCAGTTTCAAATTCAACAGCCAAACCAGGCTTAATGTCGAGAATTGCAACTTCTAGTATCACAGGTTGGAATCCTAACTCAACATCGATTGCGACTTCTCTTAAAGTACTACCATTACTAATAAACTTCAGCTAACTTGAGCCTAGATGCTGGTAAAGCTTCAAGTACTGTGCCCCACGCATAGCTTGAGGGTTTTGATACCAATCATGTTTGCCACCGTGACGGATGAAAACACAACCCATTTCCTCAATCTTCTTAATTAAGTCTCTGCGCTTCACAGCACTGCAAGTTCTGCAACTTTACGAACATTTGGAATAGTGCCACTTGTTAACTCATTGTAAATATCGAGCAGATTGTCTCTTAATTCCTCTTCCGTCTCGCCTTGAGTCCAATAGTCAGGATATTCTTCGAGAAAGCCTAACCACATATCATCATCTTGCCAATAAATGTACCTCTGTTTCATCTGGCACCTCTTTTTGAACTAAGAAGTAAGTCAACTGAAGTAAATATTCTTAAGTTAAGGCAGGTAAGATGCCTACCCCACATTTAGTGTTTGATCTAATGCACTTACTTAAATTGTTTGAGTATCAAAAAGTAACTGCTATTGCTTGATATATAGATACATTTACCTCACAGAAAATGCTTCACTAAAGCGCCGTGTTACTGGTTCGAGTAAGAACGTTAAAACTGATTTGCGGCGAGTGACAATTTCGCCTGTTGCACTCATACCTGGAGTCAACTGTACTTCTTGACCGCGAACTTGTAGTGCATTTCTCTCTAATTTAAGTCGTGTGGGAAATACTAAGCCTAACTTTTCGTCGTTAACGGCATTAGGACTCACACTAATCACTTCAGCATTAATTGTGCCAAATTCTTGAAAAGGGAAAGTTGCCAATTTTACTTTTGCCCGCATTCCTTCGCGAATGAAACCAATATCGCGGTTGAGAACGCGAACTTCTAGTAACAATTCTTCACCATCAGGGAGAATAGATAGTAACTCTTCTCCTGGTTGTACTGGTCCACTTGTGGCTTTGATGCTATAAATTGTGCCATCGACTGGAGCTGTAATAACTTCTTGTTCGCGCTGTTTTTGGGCTTGAACTAGTTGTCCTTGAACTGTTGCTTGCTCTTCTCGCCGTCTATTAAGTTGCGTTAAGATTTCGCTTTGGCGTTCTGATGCCAAACTTGCTGCTTGATCGCGTGCTGCTTGATACGCTTGTTCGGCTTGGCGCACTTGTTGTGCTTGAGCCGCAATCTCTTTTTCTATTGACATCACGCGATCTTGTGCTTCGACAATGCGCGATCGCGCATTAGTGATTCCATCTTCGGCGTTAGTCACACCTGCTTGCGCTTGCAAAACAGCGTTTTGTGCTTCGATATAATCGAGGCGAGGTGCTGCACCATCTTCTAGAAGAGTACGCAGGCTAGCTTCGCGTTTTTCAGCGTTTGCCAGTAAACTTTTAGCTTTTTCTGCGATACTTTGGGCATTAGCTTGGTTTTGCTGAGCGTTGGCTACAGTCGTTCTTGCATTCACAAGGTTATCTTGCAAACGGCTTAAGCGTACTCTCGCTTCGTTAGCTACTGCTGCTTGACGATTTGCTTCGGCTACTGCTGCTGCTTGACGTGCTTCAAAGTTTTGCATCCGAGAACTGAGTAACTGATCTTGAAGACCGGTTCCTGATGCTGCTGCGCCAGTACGTTCTGCTTCTAATCGTTCGAGATCTTCACCAATCAATTGTGCCGATCGCGTTAAGCGATCAACTTCAGCTTGAGGTAAATCGGAGTTTCGTTCCACAAGAACATCGCCTTGATTGACGCGATCGCCTTCTCGTACTCGTACCGCTAAGATTGATCCTTCTCCTAGTGCGCGCACTGGTCGTACTTGTGTAGACGCGATTAATTCTCCTGGTGCTACCGCAACTTCATCAATCCTGCTAAAGTGCGCCCAACCAATTGCACCAAACACTAGCAAACTAATGCTTCCTGCTAAAAGTCTGGTGTATAAAGGTGGTAATTCTTGAACTGCTTTACCCAACTCGTATGAGAGGAACTCATCGGGAGTTGCAAATTGCTGCTTCACCTGCCGTGATTGTGCGGGTGAGGAAGCTAGTGTCGGACGTTTTACTCTTTGCTGCGTTGTATCCATCTGAAACTGATGGTGCACTACCTAATGATGTTTAACTGATCTAGCGAAGACTATTCACAATTTTGCTATATCTAAAGTAAGGCTTAACTGATGTTAGTTCTTCAGATTTAGCTAGTAGTTGTTAATTATACTAAAAGTCTTGTATTACCACTTAATCTTTATTTTATGATACTGCAACTGCTTGTCCTGATTCATACAATTCAATCATTTTTAGTTCCCATTTGCTTTGTTTGTGCTTGGGCATTTATGAGTGCGATCGCCTGGAGTTTGTGGACTGCAGTCCGTGACGGTGTTGAGACTAGCAAGCGTTTGCATCAAATACCGTGTAGTCATTGTCAATATTTTACTGGTGACTATCGCTTAAAATGCACAGTTCAACCGAGTATTGCCAGTACCGAAGCAGCAGTTGATTGTCTCGACTACCAACCAAAAACGAATCCTCTACTATACTAAGCAACATCTGACTGCATTAACTCTTTTCAAGTTTTCTCAATGCTCGTACAAAAACTCAATGCCTGTCCTGAATTTCTGGCTGGAGATAGCACGCATTTACGCGAATTATTGCACCCAGATAAACAAGCGATCGCCTTACGCTACAGTCTAGCTCATGCTACTTTACCCGTAGGAGAAACTTCACAGCCGCACTCGTTGAAAACGTCTGAAGTTTACTACATTCTCAGCGGAAAAGGTGAAATGCATATCAACAATGAAACTCAAATTGTCGAACCTGGTGATGCGGTTTACATTCCTCCTCATGCAAAACAGTTTATTCACAGTTGTGGTGATGAACCATTAGTTTTTATTTGTATTGTTGATCCAGCATGGCGCAAAGAAGATGAAACGGTTTATTAAAGAGCGTCTACTACGCATTTTGGTTTTATCATTGGGATTTGTTTGGTTGTATAGCATTCCAACTTATGCTGCAACCACATTTTCCCTAGCCGAGACGTCTTCCTTAACTTTAACAAGAAAAAATTTAGCCTCTTCACCGCAAATACTATCTAATCTGTCAGATCTTTTGCCACATCTAGAGAAAGCAAATGTAGTTTATTTAGGAGAAACCCACGACAACCCACAACACCATCAAATGCAGTTAAATATCATTCAATCACTGCACAAGCGACAGCCAAAAATTGCGATCGCGCTTGAAATGTTCCAACGTCCTTACCAACAATTTCTCGATCAGTATATTGCTGGAAAAATTACAGAGCAAGAACTCTTAGAAAAAACCGAATATAATCAGCGTTGGAGTTTTCCGTGGGAACATTATGCTCCAATCCTCCGCTATGCTCAAGCAAACAACTTACCAGTTTTAGCTTTAAACACTCCTTCTGAAATAACTCGCCAAGTTGCTCGTGAAGGATTAGCTAGTCTGACACGGCAACAACGACAATTTATCCCGCCTGCTACAGAGATTCGCACAGATAATGCTGAGTATCGTCAACTGATTCTCGGTGCCTTCGAGCAACATCAACAAGCTGGACACGGTTCAAGTTCGGACTTGGAAAACTTTTTCCTCGCTCAAGTTTTATGGGATGAAACAATGGCAGAAAAAATTGCTCAGTTTCACCAAGCAAATCCTAGCTATCAAGTTATAGTATTAGCAGGACAAGGACATATTATTTATGGTTATGGTATCCCTAGCCGCGTTGTTCGTCGCTTACCTAAAAATATTATTCAAAGCTCTGTTTTATTAAGTCCTCCGGAAGAAAAGGTTAATACTAATAGACCAATCGCGAATTTTATTATTGATTACCCTAATCTACAACAAATCACTCCTTAAAACGAAAACTTGTGACTAGTGAACTCGCTATTAATCTAAGTAAGTAAAAATAATTATTAATTGCAAATTTTAGGCTGGTTAATAGTTAATTGTTGCTGCAATGAGCAAAAATCATTGACCAATCACAGCACTCAAGTCCTCGAGTTACGTTTATTAGACCTCCTGCGTGAATGCTGGCGAATAAATTCGCACCTAAATAAACAAGATCCACCAATTCAGAGTTCTGAGTGATGAGTTTTGAGTGTTGAGTTAGGCAAATTCTTTATAATTCAAAATTCAAAATTCAAAATTCAAAACTTGCCTGGATAGCCCCGAAGGGAGTCGTAGAGCAACTACGATTCATGCAGGAGGTCTATTGTTCACTCACTTACTTATTCTTTTACATTGCTAAGAAGTTTCTGTTGTAGGTGTGTAGTTTAGTGGTAGCGTAACAGTAAAAGTTGTGCCAACTCCAACTTCACTTTCCACAGTAATTTGACCGCCATGTAAATCAACGGCATCTTTAACGATAACTAGCCCAAGTCCAGTTCCAGGAAGCTTGCCAGTATTACTACAACGGTAAAAGGAAGTAAATAGATTTGCTTGATCTGCCACAGGAATACCGATTCCGCAATCTTGGACGCGAAAGATCGCAGTTTCCTCATCACAAATCAAGTCCAGTTGAATGTTGCCACCTTGAGGAGAGTACTTAATAGCATTTGAGAGTAAGTTTGTGAGGATGTATCTTAACAAAGTTTCATCTAAGCAAGTTTGGTTGCAGTAGCCTTGACTGATAAATGTTATTTGACGCTGATCGCCAGTACCGAGGTGTAGTTCTTCAATTAAAGAATGACAAAAGTCTACAAGATTAAGAACAGTTGGGTTAAATTCTAGTTTTCCTGCTTCTGCTTTACTAATGATCAGAATATTATCTAATAACTGCGTTAACCGTTTGACGCCCGTTTGAATTTGGTCAAAATATCTATTTTTTTGCTCCACGCTTGCTTTGCGATCAAACTTTTCTAGCATGGTAGCACTCATTTTGATTGCAGTTAAGGGTGTACGAAACTCGTGTGATGTATGAGCAATGAAACGAGATTTGAGTTCGCTTAGCTCTTTTTCTTGTGCTAATTCCTGACGTGTTTCTTGTGCTTGCTTGCGCTCGGTGATATCTTGAGTCAATCCAACAATGCGATACACTTCTCCTTTCGGGTTGTGAACTGGAAAGGTGCGAGTCCAAAGCCAGCGCACTGAGCCATTAGGCTGTACGAGTCGAAACTCAACGTTATAGGTTCCATAAGTAGTTTTGCGGTCTTTGGGAAATACGTGTTTGCGATCTTCTGGATAAACAGCATCGAGCCAGGAGTTCGGATTAGCGTACAAACTTTCACAAGTTTTACCCCAGATTTGCTCGTAGGCAGGACTAATGTAGATGATCTCATTCACATCAGGATCGCTAATCCAGAATACCTCTTGAATATTTTCTGCAAGTTGCCGAAATTTCTCCTCACTGGAACGCACTGACTCTTCTGCTTCTTGAAGTTCGCAGATTTTCATCTGCAACTGTTGATTACTGATTTTCAAGTCATTTTCCTGCAAAGTTAGTGTTGAAACTAGCTTGTTAAGAGACTTAGAGAGATTGGCAACCTCATCTCGACCTTGCACAACTGGAATATTGAGTCTTGTATTTCCTTGACGGATGCGGTCGGCGGCGGCAGCGATCGCCAACATTGGTTTTGTAATATGTTCAGCAATTACCCAACCTAGAATTGCAAATAACACACCTAGTGTGACGTTCCAAGCAAATATTTGGTGCTGTAACTGTCGGGCTGGAGCAAAGGCTACATCTGTTCTCTGCCGTACCAATACCAACCACCCCAATCCAGGGTAATCACGATAACCACTACTGCGAGCAAAGCCAGTTAGATAGGTATGTCCATCGAGCCAGGTTTCAATTCTATAGCTATTTAGCCCACGTTGAGCCTCTTTAACACTCATCAAAGGCAAAGGTTCTGCTGGTAAGTTGTCTGCTTGTGGTTGTGCGTTAAACCCTGGTGGACCTAATAATTCGCTGCCATCTTCTCGAAGAACAAACATTTCTGTGTTACGGCTCTGCAGCGATCGCAATAGCGATTTTTGCACTTCCTGAGACCACGTCCAACTGAGATGAGCACCTAGTACGCCTCGCGGATTACCTTGAAGATCTACCACTGGTGCTGCTACATCGACAAAGCGTAGTGGCTCATTACTGGGACTTGGTAGTAACTTAGCAAGCTTGAGGGCTTCATGGACATCACCTACATAAGGAGCTTGTTGTCCACCAATAAACCAAGGTCTTTGAGCAACACTTACGCCTTCTAGCAATTTTCCAGTACTCGCTTGGACAATACCCTGATTATCTGTTAAGCCAATCCATGCATATTTGGGATAAGTACTTTGCAGCTTTTCTAAGAGTGTGCGCTGCTCTAGCAGGTTAGAGTTTGGATTGCGAATAATATTGAGCGTGCTGACGATTTGAAGATCGCGGTAGCGCTCGAACATTCCTCGATCTAGTTTGTCAGTCATCTGATATGCTAGCTCTGCGAGCGATTGACCAACATTAACTTTGATTTGCTCGCTTGCTGTATAACCTACAATTAAACTGGCTAATATCGAGAGTAAGAAAGCAATAACACCAATTGCCAGTCCAAAACGGGCTTTTAAGCTGCGATGTGGATTAAGATTAGCCGTCAAGTCGCGTGAAAACCTAAGCATCCAAAGCATTCTTCGCCATGTTCTCCTGGAGAAAAGTCTTTGGCAGTTGTACCGTTCTTCTATTCATCGCAACATCCACTCTTGCTTTTTTGCGGTATTTACTGATTTCTGGCGTCTACAGTAAAGTGCGTTCTCGCACAGTAGCATTACGCAACAGAACACATAGCAAAACTTAACCTCACCTCAGTTCTACATCCAACCGAAATTTTACTTAAGTTACGCAATTAAACTGAGTTTGTAGCTGGTTTTACCTAAAAAGACAGTATTTTTTTATACTGCAAGATATCTTCCTCACAAATGCGCGAGGTGCTAGTTGTAGAGCAGATAGAGTCCTTTGGTTATAAAATTTTAATGTGCAATTTTTTGCATAAATGGACGAAAAACTGGTACTAATTCAGGGCGACTAACCACTAAAGTGGGAAAAGAGCGATCGCCATAATCTTTGCCAGAGACTAGCGGAAACAGAGGTTGCGAATGCAGGGATACCCAAGCGCCCCCTGCCGCTTTCACAATTACCCAAGCACCAGCAAGGTCCCACACTTTAGGTGTTGCTTCAACTGCACCTAAAGTCGTTCCAGCGGCGACAGTGAGGAAGTTGTAGCTAGCTACGCCAAGCATCCGAATTTTACAAGGAAAGCCTGGTTGAATGACTGAAGTACTCCGCGCACACAAGCTAAAAAAGTGATTAGAACTTGGAGCATCATTACTACTGTGGATCGGACAATGATTGAGAAATGCCCCCGTAGGCATTGCTAATTGTGATTCTCCTGGAAAAAAGCCATGAAAGACTTGATCGAGGGGTGGTAAGTAGATGCACCCAAAAACAGGAGTTCCTTGGTAGAGCAAACCAAGCGAAATTGCCCACAGTGGAATTCCTCTAGTAAAGTTTGTCGTACCATCTAAAGGATCGATGACCCAGCACCACTCACTTCCAGGAAAAGTTTGATCGCCTTCTTCACTCAAAATACCGTGATCAGGAAAATGAGTTGCGATCGCTCCACGAAATTCTTGATCTGCCCATTTATCCGATTGTGTGACCAAACTTCCATCAGCTTTTTGTGACGCTTGTACGTGTCCAAAATCTTTGAGAAGTTGTGTTCCTACACGTTGGGTTGTTGCTTGCGCAAAGTCGAGAATTGATGTCCAAAAATCAGTATTCAATCTAATTCATTCTCCAATATTGAGGCGATCGCTTGTTTAGCATTTGAACGAAATTCTGTGACATCAACGCGGTTCAGGAACCAAATCGCAAGTATCATACCACAAGCTTGCAAGGTAAATACTAAGCCATAAGAGAAGACACGATCGCTAAATAGCTGTTTGCCAATATCTAAAACTGCACCACCCGTTACAGTTGCTACCGCCCGCGCGATCGCTTGTGCCAATCCCCATGCACCGATAAAAGTTCCTGCGGTTTCTGCTGCAGTTAAATCAAGCATCAAACTAATCGCTCCTGTTGTTGTCACACCGGAGGCTAAACCAAATAAAAGCAACGCTCCTTGTAACATCTGAGGATTTGCACTGAACCCCGATACTACAACTAATACTAAAGACATCGCAACCGTAAAACAGCCTAACTGAGCGGTTTTTTGCTTACCAATCCGTGGCACAATCAAAAATCCAGTACTGCTAATACCCAACAGTGTTCCTGTTCCCCAAAAAGCATTTAGCCGCGTCGTCTCCGAGACACACATCCCAAAAACTTCACCACCATAAGGTTCCATCACTGCTTCTTGCATAAATAAGCTCATCGTCATCACAAGTAAAAAAGAGAAAAAGAGCCCCGTTTGACGGCTAGCACTCAGCACTTTCAACGCGCGTGGTAAGGTAATTTTGTCTTCTCTATCTGCTATAGTCGAACGCGACGTGTAGCGCGAATATTTCTTTTCAACACCCAATGTAGATAATACTGCCAAGCCAAAAACAACAGCAGGTAGTACTAAGAACAAGCGATTAATTGCATTTTGCAAAAACGCTAGATTTTGCGGATCGCTAAAGATAGAAACACTAGAAACTGCTTCCTGGCAAGTTGTCGGTGCAGGGAGTAATCCAGCACTAATAATTGCTCCAATAACAATACCAACCATGAGCATTGACCAGACAATACCAACAAGTTGAGAACGATTTTCCTCATCAGAAACATCAACCAGCAGTGCAGCAAAAGGCGTAGAACTTGAACTCAGCGCTAACCCATACAAAGCAAAAATTCCAGCTAACAGTGCTACCCAACCGTAAGTTTGAAATGTCCAACCTTGTGAGTGAACACTATTTCCTAACTGCCAAGTGACTTGTACTGCAAGAAAAGATGCGATCGCAAATAACGCAGCACCAATCCAAACATAACCAGTGCGGTGTGTTCCACCAATCTTTTTAGCATCCGACAATTGTCCAAACCATAATCGCGCCGGAGCAACAAATTGATGCATTGCAATTGTCCCCGCGACTACAGTTGCAGGAATAACTAGCTCATTAATCATGATTCGGTTGAGTACCCCTAGTGTCAGGATAGACATAATGCCCAATCCCATCTGAAATAAGCCCAGTCGAAACATTGTTAAAAGGTTAATTTTGGGAGAATGCTCCAATGACCCCTTTGACATAATGATTCATACCTTAAAATTAGATTTTGGATGATAGAAAGCGTTTTCTAGCTTGCATCAAGTCGATTGGTATCGTTAAAAAGCGAGTTATTCGCTCTTCATATTGTCAAGCAGAGAAAGTGACCTAAAAAGCGATTAAAATGCTCGTTTTCGTAGTTACCTATTACGTAAGTCCTAAGATATAAAACACTGTTTAATAGCCTACAGACACAGACAGCCGCAATCCACAACGATACACTAGAAGAATATAAAGAAGTGTAAAGAAGTGGTAGCAATAGGTGGAAACAATTAGATTAGGACAAGATGGTTCAGCAGTGACACCCCTATGTATTGGTACATGGGCTTGGGGCGATAAACTCTTTTGGAATTATGGTAGTGACTACGATGTCAATCAACTACGAGAAGCTTTCAAAGCCGCGTTAGAAGCTGGAATAACCTTCTTTGATACTGCTGAGATTTACGGATTTGGGCAGTCAGAAGAGTTTTTAGCGCAATTTATGCAGCAGACAACGCAATCAGTACAGATTGCGACTAAATTTGGTCCTTTTCCTTGGAGATTTACAGGTCAATCAGTCTCGGATGCTCTAACTGATAGCTTAAAACGCCTGCAACTACAAAAAGTACCGCTGTATCAAGTGCATTGGCCTTTTACTTTCTTACTCAGTCAAGAAACACTAATGAACACTTTGGCTGATGAAGTGCAACGTGGCAGAATTGAAGCTATAGGTGTCAGTAACTACTCAGCCGAACAAATGCGCGAAGCCCACGAGTTACTTGCTAGACGCGGCGTACGTTTAGCGGTGAATCAAGTACGCTATTCACTAATGACACGGCAAATTGAGACGAATGGTATTTTGGATACCGCAAAAGAGTTGGGGATCACAATTCTAGCGTATAGCCCGTTGGCACAAGGCTTACTCACAGGTAAATACTCAGCAGACAACTCTGAAACTCCTACTGGCGCGCGCAGAATTGATCCGCGTTTTAGTAAAGACGGTTTGCGAAAAATAGAACCAGTATTATCATTACTGCGACAAATTGGTGCAAAACGCGATCGCACTCCTGCTCAAGTTGCGCTCAACTGGTTAATTACCCAAGGTAATGTTATCCCTATTGCTGGAGCAAAAACAGCCGCACAAGTCAAACAAAACGCTGGTGCTTTAGGCTGGAAACTCAGCGACGATGAATTTGGGCAATTAGACTTAGCGAGTCGTTCCTGGCGATAAGCCGAGTACGTAGCATAGGGAAAGCAGTCGTCTTTCCCTACAGAATTTTCTTCGCAACGATGAAACTTTTAACCGATTGGGGCTTCACTCGTGCAGGATGGCGCAGTAATTAACATGGTGAATACTGGGTACTCGCCCAAGCTTTTTTATTGAGTTGTGTTGTATTACCTATTTACCAACCTGCCATGCTTGGCGAATCAAGTAAATTAATCTACTTTGTGTAGGTTATAGCCTTTGGAATAGGATTAGTTGCTGCTGTTTTTCTTTTCAAAGGCTTGTGGGATCTAGGTGATAGTCTTACTCCATTACCATATCCTAAAAATAATGGACAATTAGTGCAAACTGGCGTTTATGGTATTGTGCGCCATCCACTTTACAGTGGTGTAATTTTAGCTGCACTTAGTTGGACTATGTTCGTACTTAGTTTGTCTTACTTAGTAAGAACTGCAATTTTATTGACTTTTTTTGACCTAAAGCTAGCAAAGAAGAAGCCTGGTTAATCCAGAATCCAGATTATCCAGACTATTGTCAACTTGTCAAAAAGCTAATTTCTCAGATTTACTAGAATTTAGCTATTTTTTGAGACTGATTGCGAACGTGGCGATCGCAAAATCGGTTTTGGTGTACTTTGTTTTTCGGGTTCAATTGTTCCGCCTTCTGACTGCATCCAAGCGGGACGAGTTGAATCATATGCCATCTGTAATGCTGCTGCGGCGATCGCATGTACGTCATACTCATTACTGAGATCGCGCACAATTGGCAAGAAAGAAGCTAGACGTTCTCCCGAGAGCACCTCTTGTACTTGAGTTTGCAGCTTTTCTAGATGACGTCCTTCAATTTGCGCCCGTGTAGGAATCGAAAGCACTTTCCAACTTTGGCGAACGTGCCGTTCAATGAGTTGCTGCTTACGCCGTTCAAACGGTTGTACCAGTGCAATTGCGGTTCCTTCTTTACCTGCACGTCCAGTACGCCCGATGCGATGCACATACGTTTCAACACTATCAGGTAAATCGTAGTTGATAACGTGCGTTAAATCTTCTACATCCAAGCCACGCGCCGCAATATCTGTAGCAATGACCCAGCGGACTTGCTTGTTACGAAAGCGCATTAATAGTCTTTCTCGCGCTTGCTGAGTGAGATCGCCGTGGTACTCATCTGCGCTGTAACCTGCAGCTTGCAATTGATTAGTTAGTTCAGCCGCTGTCTTTCTAGTACGCACAAAGATCAATGCTGATTCAGGATCTTCCAGTGCCAAAATGGGCTGTAATGCTCGTGCTTTACTCCAATGACGCGGGATCAAATATGCAACTTGATTGATGCGTGTTGGAGCAGCCTTTGGTTGTTCGACTGTGACTGTTACAGGCGATCGCAAAAACTTCGTTACTAATTGCCGAATTGTTGATGGCATCGTTGCGGAGAACAACGCTGTTTGCCGTTCTGTGGGTGCAGTCTGTAAAATCCTTTCGACGTCGTCAATAAAGCCCATGCTTAGCATTTCATCGGCTTCATCTAATACCATCCAATTGATTTGATTGAGCTGTAGGCTACCTCGGTTGATCAGATCAATGACTCGTCCAGGTGTACCAACAACAATTTGGACACCGCGCTTTAATTGCAACATTTGTCGGTCAATTGATTGACCACCGTAAATTGCTGCTACGCGGACATTTTGATCGCCAATAAAGCTCGAAATTGCTTCTTTTACCTGCACCGCTAACTCTCGTGTTGGTGTCAGGATCAAAGCCTGCACTGATTTTTGGTGGGGATCGATACGCTCTAGAATCGGCAAAGAAAATGCGGCTGTTTTTCCGGTACCAGTTTGAGATTGTCCCACAACATCGCGCCCTGCTAGTAAGTGGGGAATCGCTTGCGCTTGAATATTTGTTGCTGTTGTAAATCCAACTTTTTCTAAATGTTTAATACGTGTTTCTGAAAGACCCAAGCTTTCAAAGGAAAAATTCATCTAGTCTCCTAATATGTATTGTGTTTCGCTTTCAACGAGCCACTAATTAGTTATTAATGGCTATCTGACCGTAAAGGTCGTAAATATCGGCGTCGGTAATCTTGACTGGTACCAGAGAACCTAGCCGCGCTGCACCCTGAACGTAAACTAAACCATCGACTTCTGGAGAGAAGCGGGTAGAACGTCCTACTAAATCCCCAGTTTCTGGATTTTCTTGCTCAATCAGCACGTCTATTACTTTGCCGACTTCCTGTTGATTCTTACGCCATGAAATCGGCTGCTGAATTTCCATTACCGCATCGCGTCGTGCTTCCATGACTTCCTGTGGTAACTGATTTGGCAAACTATACGCCGGAGTTCCTTCTTCTGGAGAGAATGTAAATACTCCTACGTGGTCGAATTCGTGACGCTGAACAAACTGCTGTAGATGCTCAAAGTGTTCGTCAGTCTCTCCAGGAAATCCAACGATAAATGTTGTTCTTAGCACCGCCTGCGGAATTGCTTGCTTAATGCGTTCGATAATTCCATCGTTAACTCGCCCTTGCCAAGGACGGTTCATGGCTCGCAGAATTTCTGGATGTGAGTGCTGTAATGGTAAATCTAAATAAGGTAGAACATTAGGTGTTGCTTGAATTGCCTCAATGACTTTTGGCGTCAGTCCTGTAGGATAGGCATAGTGCATCCGAATCCAAGGAATATTGACTTTACCTAATGCCTGTAAGAGTTCCGCTAAGCGCGGCTCTCCATAAAGATCGACACCATAGTTTGTCGTAATTTGCGAAATTAAGATAATTTCCTGCACTCCTTGCGCCGCTAATTGTTCTGCTTCTGCCACAATTGATTCAATCGAGCGCGATCGCTGATTTCCTCGCAAATGCGGAATAATACAAAACGCGCAGCGGTAGTCACATCCTTCCGCAACACGCAGGTAAGCTACACCTTCAGTTGTTGTTCGGTAGCGTGGCGTTGTCTCATCAGCAATATAAGTTGGTTCTGCAGTTACTTCTTGAACTCTTTCTCCTTCTTCTACTCGGTGAATCACGTTGACTATTTTGTGATAGTCACCTGTTCCTACCACTGCTACTGCTTCAGGCAACTCTTCCATGAGTTCTTGCTGGAAGTGCTGTGCCATACAGCCCGCAATTACAATTTTTTTTCCAGCGTCTGCTAGTTCTACCAAAGTTCGTACAGATTCTTCCCGCGCGGCTTGAATAAAGCTGCAGGTATTTACTATGACATAATCTGCTAGTTCTTCGTTTGTATCTACACCATAACCAGCTTCAACTAGAAGCCCTAGCATGTGTTCCGTATCGATTCGGTTTTTCTCGCAGCCCAAATGAGAAATCGCAATTGTTGGCTTATCAACCATAGAGTAAGTTACTTGTGTTTAGCAGTCTAAAATATCGCTAGCGGATTTTACTGCTTTAAAAACACAGATTCATCAGCTTACTCCACCAGCGCTAACAATGGATTGTAATGCCGTTTCTTTGCTGGGCTGAGAGGATAAAACCGAATTACGTTTAAATTTCTTAATTTTAAACTTAAAGAAATACCAATTGTTAAACTGGTATTAAGCTACCCTACTTTGCCCTGTGCATTGTTTTATTTGTAGGAACAATAGTTGTTACCTACCCTGGTGTTGGAGTGGCAAGCTCCTGTTCACCTGAATAGTATCTTAACATATCTTATGAATACTGTGCTGCTAACTTCAATAAAGGATAAATTATGTCATCGCTGCGTATACTATTTAAGTTGCTTTGTTTAACTGCGCTCAAGCTGAAGCGTCTGTAGTGGAGAAGAAGTGGACTTAAAGCAGCTATTTAAAACTCCTAACCCAATCATAGGCGTAGTTCATTTACTGCCGTTACCCACTGCACCTGGCTGGGGTGGAAACCTCAAAGCAGTGATTGACCGTGCCGAACAAGAAGCAACAGCGCTTGCGAGTGGCGGTGTTGATGGTATCATCATCGAAAACTTCTTCGACGCGCCGTTCACGAAGAACCAAGTAGATCCTGCTGTTGTTAGTGCTATGACAGTAGTGATTCAACGACTGATGCATCTTGTGGCTGTTCCAATCGGGGTAAATGTCTTACGTAATGATGCTCACAGTGCCTTAGCGATCGCCACAGTCGTCAAAGCACAATTTATTCGTGTCAATGTGTTGACTGGTGTCATGGCAACTGATCAAGGATTAATTGAGGGGCAAGCACACCAATTGCTACGTTATCGTCGCGAAATTGGCAGCGACGTCAAAATTTTTGCGGATGTGCTTGTCAAACACGCACGACCTCTAAGTTCTCCTAATCTAACGGTTGCGGTACAAGACACTATTGAGCGCGGTTTGGCTGACGCTGTTATTTTGTCAGGTTGGGCAACAGGTAGCCCGCCAGATTTACAAGATTTAGAACTCGCGAAAGCTGCCGCCCACGACACGCCAGTTTTGATTGGGAGTGGTGCTAGTTGGGAAAATATTTCCATACTCATGCAAGCTGCAGATGGCGTCATTGTCTCCTCATCGCTGAAACGTCACGGTCGCCGCGAGCAAACAATTGATCCAATTCGTGTTAACCAATTTGTAGAGGCTGCAAGGAGTAGCAAGCAGAAGCTCATTGAAGACCAGATAGAAATCAAAGACCAAGGTTCAGAAATTAGAAGTTAGCAGTATGCCACAATGCTAATTTAAACTTGTCAAAATAAAACTGAGGCAATAAAACAGTTTTAGGATGAAAACATATCACTACTAGCCACTAACCATGAGTCGCCGACGTATTCCTTGGATTCATCGATGGTCCCGTCCGCTAATTGCAGCGATCGCGCTGTTAGGTGCAATAACCACCGCGTACTTAACCATAGTAAAATTTACCCAAAGTTCCACTGCTTGCCCTGCGGGTAACTGCGATCTTGTCCTTTCTAGCCCTTATGCGACAGTTTTTGGACTACCACTAGCCTTGTTTGGCTTTTTGGCTTATGCCAGTATGACAGCTTTTGCTTTGGCACCTTTGGGTATTAATCCAGGACGAAAGAAAGAACTGCGTTCCCAAGTAGAGAATTGGACTTGGTTGCTACTATTGGCTGGTGCGATCGCCATGACAGTCTTTAGTGGCTACTTAATGTATCTACTTTTTTCACAAATTCAAGCGACGTGTATTTACTGTATTGCCTCGGCAATCTTCTCGGTTAGCCTACTGGTTCTGACCGTCGTTGGTCGTGCGTGGGAGGACATTGGACAAATTTTCTTCACAGCGATCGTTGTCGGTATGATCACCTTAATTGGTACTCTTGGTATCTACGCAGGAATCAACCAACCAACAGCAACAACTCCAGGACAATCAAGCACAAGTTTAAGTCCAACGACAGCACCAACACCAGGTGTTGGCTGGCAAATTACCACGACCTCCGGAGAAGCTGAGATTGCTTTAGCGCGTCACCTAAATCAAATTGGTGCTAGGGAATTTGTAGCTTGGTGGTGTCCCCACTGTCACGAACAAAAGGAGCTTTTTGGACAACAAGCCTACGCCGAAATCAATCACATTGAATGTGCTGCAGACGGTCAAAACGCACGTCCTGATCTTTGTCAAACGGCAGGTATTCAAAGCTTCCCAACTTGGGAAATTAACGGTCAATTGTATCCAGGTTTAAGATCTTTACAAGAGTTAGCAGAACTTTCTGGCTACAAAGGTTCACAAAATTTTCGATACTCTCCCTCATAATGAATTGTTAGTAGGTATGATTTTGAGACTACCTACCCGAAAGAAGCTAGTCTTTTTTACCTAGCTGTCGATTTCTCAACCTAATCTATGCAAAATATTTTTGCCTTTGTAATGATTCCTCGCCTTTATGGGAAATCTAGCATTAGCGAAGGTTGGGCATCTGAGGCATGGGCAAAACTAGAGATGACAGCAAGGGGCTGAAAAAAAGGCTATTTAGAGAACAACACACACACAATAGTCGGCGGGTGTGGCTTACAGCATTGAGTGTTGCTAGTTGCATCTTATTATCACGTTACTTTGGAATTATCCAATCTTTAGAGTGGGCGGCTTTCGATCAATTTTTTCGTTTACGCCCGCCAGAACCTGTAGACGAACGAATTATAATCGTTGCTATTGAAGAAGCAGATCTTCAGTTTATCGGGCAGTGGCCGTTACCAGACACATTAATTGCACAGCTATTGCAGCAATTGCACCGCCACCAACCTCGCATGATTGGTTTAGATTTGTATCGAGATTTGCCAGTAGAACCTGGACACAAACACCTGCAACAAGTATACAAATCACTTCCCAACCTGATCGGTATTGAAAAACTAGAAGATCAGCACAGCGCCGCAGTATTACCCCCACCAATTCTAAATCAGCAACGTGTCGGTTTTAATAACGTTATCCTTGATGCTGATGGAAAAGTGCGCCGTAGTTTACTTTATTGGACAACACAAAATAAAACTCATGAAAGTTTTGCTCTCAAGCTTGCTTTGGGTTACTTAGCATCTGAAGGAATTTTTCCCCAACCAGCACAAAATCCCAATTATTTACAACTTGGTCAAAGTGTACTCCCCTGCTTTAAGCGCAATGATGGTGGTTACGCACAAGCTGATGATGGCGGCTATCAAATCATCTCTAATTTTCGTCATATCCAAAACAGTTTTCGCACAGTATCGCTAAGTGAAGTGCTAACGAACAAAGTGCCAGCTGAGGCGTTTCGCGATCGCATTGTTCTGATTGGTTCTACAGCACCTAGTCTAAAAGACTTTTTTTTCGTTCCTTACAGTACTAGGTTACCAACAACAGCAGCGCAACCAATTACAGGCGTAGAGTTGCAAGCTAACATTGTCAGTCAAATTCTTGATGCAGCACTGGTTGGACGTCCAGTCATTCAAGTTTGGTCAAAGGTAACAGAAAGCTTATGGATTTTTGCTTGGACTTTACTCGGCGCATCACTCAGTTGGCGCTTGCGCAAACCAACTAAATTTATCTTGACTATTGCAATGACAAGCGGGCTACTTATGGGCATAGCCTACGTAGCTTTTCTTGATGGTTGGTGGATACCTATTGTTCCGCCACTACTGGGTATTTATGGTTGTGCAGTAGCGATCGCAAGTCATATTGCTTATCAACAAGAGGGGTTACAACGTTCTAAAGAATTTTTACAAGAAGTCATTAATACAATTCCCGATCCTGTCTTCGTCAAAAATCAACAACATCAATGGATTGTGTTAAACGATGCGTTTTGTCAATTTATTGGTTATCCACTTGAAGAATTGCTGGAACACTCAGACGATGAATTTCTGCCTCAAAATGAAGCTGACGTTTCTTGGCAACATGATGAAATTGTCTTTGCTATTGGAAGTGCTATAGAAAACGAAGAAGAACTTACTGATTCTGAAGGTATCACTCATCTTGTTGCTACGAAAAAATCACTGCACAAAGACGCGGCTGGTAATTTATTTTTAGTTGGGGTGATGCGCGATATTACAGAACGTAAGCGCATCGAAGAAGAACTCAAGCGTACTGCTGCAGAACTTTTACGCTCAAATACTGAATTACAACATTCGCAAGATCGTTTGCGTTATCTTGCCTATCACGACTCACTAACAGGTTTGCCTAATCGTAAGCTATTTTACGACCATCTTAATCAGTCTTTAGCATGGGCAAAAAGTAATAATTTATCGCTAGCTTTGCTATTTATTGACTTAGATGGGTTCAAGCAAGTCAACGATACTTTTGGGCACGACAGCGGCGATCGCTTACTTGTGACAGTAGCACAACGATTAACTTCATCTCTGCGTGGTAGCGACATTGTTTCTCGACTCGGTGGCGACGAATTTACTGTCATTCTTCCTGGGATTGCTAAGGCACACGACGCTGCTGCTGTTGCTGAAAAAATCTTGACGACTCTCTCTGAGAAATTCGATCTGAACGGGCAGACAATTATTATTACTGTCAGTATTGGAATTAGCTTTTATCCCTTCAATGGTGATACACAAGAAACCTTAGTGAAACAAGCTGATCTAGCAATGTATCAAGCCAAGCAGATGGGTAAAAACTGCTACAAATTTGCTTAGATTTGGTTGCCTCCATACCATAAACCTTTTAAATGAATGCGAGTGCGAGTTCGTTCGCACACTATAAACAAAGTCCAACTCTATGGAGTTCTGAATTATGAATGTTGAATTTTGAATTGAAGAAGTTTTAATTCAAATCTCCTGAAACTTTGCTTGGGTAGCTCCGAAGGGAGTCGGAAAACCTTTGTAATGCTATCTCTTTTTATTTGAAGCTCGTTTTAGTAAATTTACTGACGATAAATATCCATTTTATAAGCTTGTGTAAATTCACTATGACGAATACGTAAATGTACGGAAGTTTTAGGAGAGATATGAAATACTAAATTAAATAGCAATCCATTAGCACGTATGGCGACTCATCTCACAATTAAAACTATTGCCACACTTGTTGTCGGATTACAGTTATTTGACATGATAGGCACAAATGACTTTCTAAGTATTATTTTTAACACAAAATTGCTCAAGCATGTACCAGCAGTAACAATTGTTTCAGCGGCTGATCTAGAGTCGCCGACTGTGAATCCTAACCTACCAGTGAATTTTAATTTTGTTCCACCTCCAAAAGGTGCGCCTACTAGAACTCAAGGTTCCGGAACCAGGTAAGATAGGCTGGTGTAGGAAAATAAAGATAGGTTTTGACTAGGTAAACACTATAGTCCTTGGCTTTTTGTTAAGTTAATCGCTTTTGTACCATTTATCCTCTTTAATCAAGGTATGAAATTGCCAGTTGGGATCTGTTTGAGGATAATCTAAGCGATAGTGTCCACCACGGCTTTCAGTACGAAAAGAGGCACTTTTGAGAATAAGATAAGCTACATCAAGTAAGTTCCGAGTTTCTCCCCACAAACGCAACTGCTGTTCAGTGTCAGATGAATTGACGATCGCTGTCTGTGTTGCAGATAAATCACGTAAGAACAGACTTAATGGTAAAGCAGCAAATTTATGTTGCCAAGCTTCAACTTGAGCGATCGCATCTTCTAATCTATTTGCTTCACGACATATTCCTGCACTTTGCCACACTAAACGCGGTAATTCCTGACGCCACATTGTTAATTGTTGTTGCTGCAAGAACCAGTCATTTTCCGCTAATGGTATATCTATAGTTGGATCAGTATGACTATTATCTTCAACTGAAGTCACTAATTCCGCATTCAAATATGCCATCTGAGCGCCAAAAACAATACATTCAAGTAGTGAATTACTTGCTAAACGATTAGCGCCATGCACTCCTGTACTTGCAGTTTCGCCTACAGCATATAAGTTAGGAATTGAAGTTTGGTTATGCAAATCTGTCACAATTCCACCCATCCAATAATGCGCTGCAGGCGCTACAGGAACGGGTTCAGAAAATACATCAACTCCCCATTGCTGACATACTTGAATAATATTCGGGAAACGATGCAAGATTGTTTCTTGAGGGATTGGGCGTAAATCTAACCAGACATGAGCAGTTGCTGGATCAGCAGCAGTACGCTGTAAGTGATTAAAAATAGCACGACTCACAACGTCCCTAGGTGCTAACTCTCCAGCAGGATGGTAATCAAACGCAAAACGGTGTCCTATTGCATCAATTAAGTGCGCACCTTCACCGCGTACAGCTTCGCTGATTAAAAAGCGGGGCGCACCAGCTTTTGTTAAAGCAGTAGGATGAAACTGCACAAATTCCAAATCTCTCAGTAAAGCGCCAGCCCGCCAAGCGATCGCGACTCCATCTCCAGTACTGATTGCGGGATTCGTTGTTTGGGCGAAAACTTGTCCACCACCTCCGGTTGCCAAAACCACAACCTTTGCTTTTACCCAGGTAATACAACCTTGATAAAGCAAACAAATTCCTTGACAATGTTGCTGGGAATCGAGCCACAAATCTAAAGCATACGCTTGCTGGAACACTTGAATATTTTGACGCTGCAACACTTGTGCTGTGAGTGTTGTTGTCACTTCTCTACCTGTCGTATCAGCAGCATGAAGTACGCGACGGCGAGAATGCGCGGCTTCTAAAGTTAAAGCCAAATCCTGATCGCGGCGATCAAATGCAACTCCCAGCTTGACTAAAGATTGTATGCAACTTGGTGCCATCTTTGCCATGAATTCTACAGAGGAGCGATCGCATAAACCCGCACCTGCTTGTAAAGTGTCTTCAATATGTAGTAACGGTGAATCATCCGGCGCGATCGCTGCTGCAATTCCGCCTTGTGCCCAATCACTAGCAGAAAGCGATACAGTATCTTTAGTCATTAAGCCAACTTGAAGATGTTCTGGCAGACACAATGTAGTGTAAAGCCCTGCAGCACCAGCACCTACAACTATGACATCAAATTGAGTTTGAAAATCTATTTGAGACAAGGCAATCAAAGTTAAACTTTTGAAGTAAATTTTATAGAGTCATTAGCGATTAGCTAATAACAACCCTTCTTATATAAAAATAGCCCACTCCAGAGGAGTGGGTTGTTCGCAGAACGTGTTTTAGACGTTATCGATAGATTCCGTTGTTAACGCGATCGTCGCCCTCAACAAAAGCTGCTTCTGGTTCTGTCACTGTAAATTTGTCTAGATTCGCTTGCAAGAGTTCTTTTTGGCGATCGCTCAATCCCTCAATCTCTAAAACATCCTCAACATTTTCATAGGGAGCATTCTTGATAATTTTCTTGGCTAGATTAGGATACATTCCTGGATATTGTTGAAATGCTCTGACGTTGGTATTGTTTAAATCAATTTTTCTACCAAAGTCTGTAGCTAGCTTATCATCTGCTCGTCTTGGTTCTGCTTCAACTCCCAAAATTGTTACTGAGGGTAGAGTTACACTACTCCAATCAGCAGCAATAGCTTGTTGAGGTACACCAAGCCATCCCATGCACCCTACTATCAAAAACAAAATTGTCAATACACGTATCAATCGTTTCACGATTTTTCTACCTCTTTCCATCAATCTGAAATCAACACACAGCAGGCTTTAGAAACTAATATATAGCTTTATTGATCCTGAAGCTATCACTTGCTGCATGGATTAAGTAGATCTTGATACTTGGAGAGGTGAGAATTTAACTTTTTACATAGCTTTTGTAGAATCATTCCACCAATAGATTACGCCGCAAGTGCAGCCAGCCAAAAGAGAATATCTACCAAAATCGTACTTAAAACAGCACCGCTGAATGCCCAAAAATGCAGTTGCTTCTTAATTAAGGGCAAAATACCAACTGTTAGGAGAACGCTTGCTAAGATCAGTGCCCACAGTTGCCCCCAAGGAGTGTAAACTTGCACTAAGGCACTTTGTAGAATGGGTGCAGCTAGTGTTGGCTCTACCTGCATTAACTGTCGCCAATAAGGAATTAAATCAACTAAATAAAAGTATATATCTGTAACTACAGTTCCAAATAAAGAACCAAGGTAGAAAAAGCTACCTACTAGCCCCCAGTTGCGCCGGATACAAATAATGGCAAATGGCAATGCGATCGCTTCTACAGGTAAATGTAACAAAGGTTCCCAGCGCAGCCAGCCCCAATACAAAGAGCCTGCTAGCCAACTCCAGCTAAATCCGAATAACAGATCGCCCCAAAAATGAGTTGCTGGGCGTGACATTAAAAATAAGCTGATTGCGATCCATACGCCTGTCAGAGCTAGACTTAAGCTCGGTAGCGATCGCACGAGGGGTGCTTCAATAAATACTGGTACGGATACTAAAAACACAGCAGCCGCAAAGACTAACCATGCTTGGCGCGAACCAAGTTTATCTGTAGGGATTGAAGCAGTGTATGAGGACAATGTATGATTAACCAATGATTTGTTATGATTCTTTACTTAACTTAATCTTATTAGACTTTATTCTAACATTAATCCCCCCAGGGGGCATATTTATCATAATCTAAATTGGATTAAAGCGATTAGCTAGTGACTTTACCAGGTGAGTTACTCTGTTCAAGAGAAGGCATCCAACCAAAGTAAGAATTTCTTAAAGATAACTAGCAGATCTGGTTCAGAGAGATATTTGCCGCTATGCTGTACGAGACATTGGTATACAAACTAGGCATATGGCATTATCCCTATCTCGCTGGTTCAAACGCGCAAGCACAGGTATAGCTGCATTCGCAGTTGTCACCTTACCAAGCAAAGTGTTCAGCCAACCGACTTCAGAGATAGTTGCAAGCACTCAACAAATTCAACAGATAGATGTGTTTCAAAGTATTTTTCTCGGTATGGTACAAGGGATAACCGAGTTTTTGCCGATCAGTAGTACTGCACATCTTAAAGTAGTACCAGTTGTTTTAGGATGGGGCGACCCAGGTGTTGCTTATACAGCAATAATTCAGTTAGGTAGCATTAGTGCGGTGTTGTGGTATTTTTGGAGTGACCTGAAGCAAATTACCACAGGAATAGTCAAGGCGATCGCCACAAACAACTATAACTCTTATGACTTCCGTCTCGGACTGGGAATTATTTTAGGCTCGATTCCTATCATTTTTTTTGGACTACTGATCAAATTTTTCATCCCAGATTACGATAATTCACCTGTAAGGAGTCTAGCTGCGATCGCCTTTACCTCGATTGGACTGTCGTTGTTACTAGGACTTGCTGAGCAAGTAGGAAAGCGCAAACGCGATTTAAATAGCCTCAAGCTTCAAGATAGTCTTTGGGTAGGCTTAGCCCAATCTTTATCATTAATTCCTGGAGTTTCTCGCTCTGGTTCTACCTTAACTGCAGCACTCTTCACCGGATTAGATCGCGCACCTGCTGCACGATTTTCATTTTTATTGGGTATTCCGGCAATTACCTTAGCTGGATTAGTGGAACTTAAAGGTGCTTTGGAGATAGGATTAGGAAATACAGGGTTACTACCCTTGGTTACTGGTGTCATCTCTGCTGCTGTGTTTTCCTATGCCGCGATCGCCTGGTTGTTACGGTTTTTACAAACTCACAATACCTGGGTGTTTGTCGCGTATAGGTTAGCATTTGGAATAGCAATCCTTACTGCAATTAGCACTGGACTACTACAAAATACTTAGTAGTCTGCACTTCTGTTCTATGAGTTACGCTGTTCGCCCTGCTAAAATAACTAAAGTGCTTCCGGAGTCCATCGCCGCAGAGATTGGCTTTGAACCTGGCGATGCAATTGTAGCAATCAATGGTAGTCGTCCCCGCGATTTAATCGATTACCAATTTCTGTGCGCGGATGAAGTATTAGAACTCGAAGTTCTCGACGCTGCTGGCAAAAGCCATCAAATTGAAATTGAAAAAGACTACGATGAAGACTTAGGCTTAGAGTTTGAGAATGCTTTATTCGATAACTTGATTCAGTGTAATAACCGCTGTCCGTTTTGTTTTATCGATCAGCAGCCACCTGGTAAAAGGCAAAGCTTGTATTTTAAGGATGACGATTACCGTCTGAGCTTTTTATATGGCTCGTACTTAACTTTAACGAATTTGCCACGCAGAGAATGGGAACGCATCGAGCAATTAAGATTATCGCCATTATACGTATCTGTGCATGCAACTGAACCTGAAGTGAGAGTTCGGCTATTAAAAAATCCGCGTGCCGGACAAATATTACAACACATCGAGTGGTTTCAACAACGACGGCTACAAATTCACGCTCAAGTTGTCGTTTGTCCAGGGATTAATGATGGAGTTCACCTGGAACGAACGCTACTCGATCTCGCCAAATTTTATCAAGGAGACACACCTGCTGTTGCCTCTGTTGCAGTTGTTCCTGTGGGTTTGACACGATTTCGCCCTGCAGAAGATGAACTGATTCCAGTGACTCAAGCAAAAGCACAAGAAGTTATTGCGCAAGTGCGATCGCTGCAAGACAAGTTTCGCACTACATTTGGTTCGACATTTGCTTGGTTAGCTGATGAGTGGTTTTTAATTGCCCAAGCAGATCTTCCACCGGAGTCACATTATGAAGATTATCCCCAAATTGACAATGGTGTTGGTTCAATTCGGGCTTTTTTAAAAGAGTTTGCGATCGCATCTTTAAATCTTCCTGCGAGCGTTTCTGCACCCCGCAGCGTTACTTGGGTTGTCGGTAATGCAGTAGAACACGCTTTTCAACCAATCTTACAGCAACTTAATCAAATCATAGGTTTACGGGTAAATATGGTTGCTTTATGTAGCAATTATTGGGGACAAAATATTACTGTAACTGGGTTACTCACCGGTCAAGATTTACTGCAAGGCTTACAGGGAAAGGATTTAGGAGAAAAAATTTTACTGCCATCGATGATGTTGAAGCAGGGAGATACGTGTTTTCTAGATGACATGACGATTGCAGAATTAGCTAGTAAACTGGAAACACCGGTGGTACCAATCCGAGGAGTAGACGAACTAATCAATATCTGTACTAAGTAATGTCTATATTAAGGTCAGTAGCCCTGGAATCCACTCCGCAGCAGGCTAAATATAAGTTGATAAAAATAAAATTATGCTTATTCCCATTAGCTTCATACTGCTTATCAGTCATGATGCCATTAGTGAGAATACAACCTGCAACAGCAGCAGATACAAGCGTCCTAGGAGTTGTAAAAAGCCAAGAGAATGCGGCGCAGTGGCAGGGAATAACTGAGCGATTGCAAGCAGCGAAAGTTGCGTATTGTGTGATTGACTTAGAAAATGTGAGAAACGCAACAGATTTAAGCGATCGCCCAGTGGTATTTTTACCTAATGTTGCTACATTGTCTCCAACACAAGCAATTGCTTTAGAAGAATGGATTAGCCAAGGCGGGAAAGTTATTGCAAGTGGTCCTGTAGGAAATATGAGTCAACCAGGAGTACGTCAACTATTGCGCTCGCTATTGGGCGCTTACTGGGGTTTTGAGTTGAATCAGCCTTCGCAAGTGCAACCTTTGAGAATCAATACCCAAAGTTGGGTGCGTCAACCAGGACTTGCTGGTACGATTCGTGGGGGAGTTGTGATTCCAGCAAGTTTGACAAGTAAACCCGCAGCAATTTGGCAATCGAAAGATACTCCCTCAGCAGTTGTGACAACGGAACGCTCTACAGTGTTAGGCTGGCAGTGGGGAACCAATACTGCCGCACCAGTAGCAATGGATAGTGCTTGGTTACGCGCAGCAGTGAGTCGCTATGTTCCTGTATCAAATGCGCAAACAACAACACCAAAAAACTGTAACGGTAGTGCAATTGCCATATCTCCGCCGCAACTCCAACCACCTGCACCAAAGCCTACTGCAATCGTCCCTCAACCAAAAGTAACACCACCCGTCAACCGCCAAGAGGAAGAAATTGAACGAATTGCGCCTAGAGGATTACTAGCACCCGATGGTAATAATCGGCTCGCAAATGTAGAAGCGATCGCTCTGCAACAAGAACTACAAAATCTCATCGGTCGGTTTGAGAGTGCTCAACTAGCTGCTAACGCTCAAAGCGGGATCAAAGCTAATCCTACCGTCGAGTCTAGAGCTGTAGCTCAAGCACTAACAGATGCAAAAGCAATTGCCAAGACGCTACCACAGCTAGTTCGGCAAGGCAACTATGTTGCTGCACGCAATCAATGGCTCAAAGCACAGCAAATTTTGTGGCAAAACTATCCAAGCGATCGCTCTCTTGCCCAACCAGAAATTCGGGCGATGTGGTTAGATCGAGGTAGCATTGTACGAGCGGGTTCAGAACAGGGATTAGCCAAAATTTTCGACCAACTCGCCGCTGCAGGAATTAATACAGTCTTTTTTGAAACGGTGAATGCAGGGTATCCAATATACCAAAGTAAGGTTGCACCCCAACAAAATCCGTTAATTCAAGGATGGGACCCTCTAGCTAGTGCAGTGAAGCTAGCTAAAGCGCGCGATATGGAGTTACACGCTTGGGTATGGGTCTTTGCTGCAGGAAACCAACGTCACAATACTATTGTTAATCTACCAGTAGATTATCCAGGACCATTAATTGCAGCTAACCCTGAGTGGGCGAGTTACGATAACCGAGGAAGTATATTTCCTCCTGGTCAAGAAAAGCCCTTTTTAGATCCAGCAAATCCTGAAGTCCGCAGCTATTTACTACGACTGTTTGAAGAAATTGTCAGCCGCTATCAGGTCGATGGTTTACAACTAGATTACATTCGCTATCCTTTCCAAGACCCTGGAGCCGAGCGCACCTATGGCTATGGTAAAGTAGCAAGGCAGAAATTCCAGCAATTAACTGGAGTCGATCCAGTCCAAATTTCACCCCGCCAACCAAATTTGTGGCAGAGGTGGACGCAATTTCGTACCCAGCAAGTTGATAGTTTTGTGGCAGAAGTTTCTGGGCACTTGCGGCGCAAACATCCTCAGATTATTTTATCTGCAGCAGTATTTCCGCTTGCTGAAAACGAGCGAATTCAAAAATTGCAACAACACTGGGAAGTATGGGCAAGTCGTGGTGATGTTGACATGATTGTCCCGATGACTTATGCATTAGATACGTATCGCTTTGGGCGTCTCGCCCAACCTTGGATTACTTCAAATAAGTTAGGTTCAACATTACTTCTACCAGGAATTCGTCTACTTGACTTACCTGTATCAACAGCTGTCGATCAAATTCAACTAGCAAGAGATCTCCCCGTCAGTGGATATTCATTATTTGCTGTAGAAAATTTGAGTGACGAGTTACAAACACTGTTTCAGCAGACTCAAGGTGGTAATACCCAAACACCAGTCCCCTATCGCCAGCCTTTCCAAACCGCAGCAGCTCGTTACAATAGCTTGCAGCAAGAGTGGAACTTTCTTGTCGTAAATAATCAGTTGCGACTCAGTGGGCGATCGCTTTCATTATTTAATGTCCAAGCCGCAGATGTAGAAAATGCCCTGAAGCAACTTGCTGCAGAACCTTCGCTTAGTCGCTTAACAGTGGCTAGAGCCGCGTTAACAAACTTTCAGTTGCAATTTAGAAGTTGGATACGCCCCTATGCTTTGGAAAATCCTTATCAAGCTAAAGTATGGGAAAATCGTTTGGCAACAATCGAAAGACTCCTAAACTATGGTGAAACAGTTGTCCTGAAACGCGAAGTAGCACCAGTTGCTAATCGGGAATAAACATCTTACAGCGCAGAAAACTTGACAGAATATATCTAACTAATTACGCTTGTCTTTCTGGTTTTTTCATCTTACACTGACTGCCGATGGAAAGACTGCTAATGCTTTATGCCGCAATACTTTGGACAATTACCGAGCAACGAACAGCCTTGGCAAACACTGAGTGCAATACAAGAATCGCAAGAAGGTCATACTGTCCGCTTTGATTGCGGTCAGTCATGTCTAAAGATTAATGTCCTTGCCTCTAATTTAATTCGCGTACGACTAGCACCGACAGGAGAGTTTATATCAAGGCGATCGTGGGCAGTTACCCAAGATGATACTGCATGGCTTCCGTCGTTTGAGGTGAAAAAGACAGATACTACTGTAGAGATTCAAACTGAACAATTGCGAGTAGTCGTTCAAAAAGAAAATGGTCAAATAGCTTGCTATGATTTAGCTAATCGTCCTTTTGCGGTTGATGCTGCGGGAATGGGCTGGCGCTTGGGAACAACAGCAGCTTGGAAGCAAATTGCGGCTGATGAGCATTTTTATGGTTTTGGCGAACGTACGGGCTTGTTAGATAAACGCAGTGAAGTCAAAACGAATTGGACAACGGATGCGTTAGATTACGGCTCGCTGACTGACGAAATGTATCAGGCAATTCCTTTTTTTATTGCTTTGCGTCCTGAAGTAGGCTACGGCATCTTTTTTAACACTACATTTTGGAGTCGCTTTGATATAGGTGTCGCACAGCCAGGAATTTGGCATATGGAGACACACGCAGGTGAATTAGATTACTACATTATTTATGGTCCAACACCAGCAAAGATTCTCGATACTTACACTCAGCTAACGGGACGAATGCCTTTACCGCCCAAATGGGCTTTGGGTTATCATCAATGTCGCTGGAGTTACGAATCGGAAACAGTTGTTCGAGAACTTGCCCAAGAATTTCGCGATCGCGAAATTCCTTGTGATGTGATTCATCTTGATATCGACTATATGCGGGGATATCGAGTATTCACCTGGAGTCCGCAGCGGTTTCCTCATCCAGAAAAGTTAATCAAAGGACTTGCAGAAGATGGCTTCAAAACAGTTACAATCATTGACCCTGGTGTGAAGTACGAACCAGAAGCAGACTATCACGTCTTCGATCAAGGAATTGCTCGCGATTATTTTGTGCGCAAAGCCGACGGACAATTATTTCATGGCTATGTATGGCCTGATAAGGCAGTGTTTCCCGATTTTATGCGTGCTGATGTGCGTCAGTGGTGGGGAGAATTACACCAAAGCTTAACAGAAATTGGGATTGCGGGAATTTGGAATGATATGAATGAACCCGCAATCAACGATCGCCCGTTTGGGGATGAAGGTGAGAAGATCTGGTTTCCATTAGATGCACCACAAGGAGGGGTGAAAGAAACGGATTGTGTGACTCATGCAGAGACGCATAACTTGTATGGTTCGATGATGGCGCGTTCTTGTGCAGAGGGGTTAGAAAAGTTACGACCGAATGAGCGATCGTTTGTGTTGACACGATCAGGATTTGCAGGAATTCAGCGGTGGTCGTCGGTGTGGATGGGTGACAACCATTCATTGTGGGATCATCTAGAAATGTCGCTCCCGATGCTTTGCAATATGGGCTTATCAGGGGTTGCCTTTGTCGGATGCGATATTGGTGGATTTGCTAGTAATGCCACAGCAGAATTATTTGCACGTTGGATGCAAGTTGGAATGCTGTATCCCTTGATGCGCGGTCACTCAGCCCTGACAACCGCACAACATGAACCTTGGACATTTGGCGATCGCACAGAAAAGATTTGTCGCGAGTATATTAATTTACGCTATCGGTTATTACCGTACATTTATACGTTGTTTTGGCAAGCTGCAACCACAGGCGCACTGATTTTACGTCCCTTACTCTACGACTTTCCTAACGATCCGCAGACATATACGTTACATGACCAAGTGTTACTCGGTTCCTCACTCATGGCTGCACCAATTTATCGCCCTGGAGTTGAGCATCGGGCAGTCTACTTACCAGCAGGAACTTGGTATGACTGGTGGAGTGGTGAATGCTACATGGGACCAACACATATCCTTGCCCACGCCCCACTAGAAAAAATGCCACTTTATGTTAAGGCAGGAGCCATTATTCCGATGCAGCCTGTGATGCAATATGTTGATCAGCGATCGCTCGATCCCTTAACAATACGTGTTTGGCAAGGTGAAGGTGAATTTACCCTCTACGAAGATGATGGAAACACTTTTGCCTACAAAGATAATGCTTACACAACAACAAAATTCAGTGTAAATACCGAAGAAAATCAAGTGATTTTTGCCATTAATCAACGTGAAGGAAGTTTGTTTTTACCCTCGCGAGAAGTGATTGTTGAGCTTGTGGGAGTCAACGAACAGCGATTTAATGATGATGGCACAGCACGGCAGTTGGTTTTTAATTTAAAACCTCAGTAGGCATCCGCATGAGTATGAACGACAAAACACTGAAAAGCAGGAATTTTTTAGACAAATGGACAAATTAACTAAAATTAAGAATGGTACAACAGATTGAGAATGCGCACTAGCGAGCAAATTCAGGCAGAGATTGAGGAAAAGTTTGGTTTTTTTCCACCATTCTTTAGTCCAGCACTGCATAATTCACAGGTGTTGGAAAATTTGTGGCAGCAAACACTCATTGCCTATATTCATAATCCTCTGTCTGCGGTTTTTAAGGAAAAGCTGAGTGCTTACTTATCGCGCTTTTGTACTGTTCCTTACTGTATGATTTGTCATAGCTGTACTCTACGTCCTTTAGGAATGAAAGCTGAGGAAGTATTGCAGCTATTGGAAACTCCACCTCCAAATGTGGAAGAAATTGAATCTCATCTGCAGATCTTAGCTACGTACGCCGAGTTGAATGTTTTACCTGAAGCAAACTCACCACTAGAAGAAAGTTTACTGATTTGCGCCATATTTATCTTTTTGGAAGGAGAAGCGGCAGAAACCTACCGCACTCAGCTACGCCAAATCTTGGGAGCAAGCAGCTATCAACACTTAGTTGCATTTGTTGCCTATGTAAAAACTTGTCATGTATGGGCAGAAGCTAATCCTGAGGTTTCTTATGAAGCCGATAAACGCGTATTAGATAATCTTAGCTCTCTAGTGACTGAGGAACCAAGATTAATAGAATTTTTTCGTAACTATGCAGAGAAAGTCAAACAAGAACGGCAAACTCGCGCGGAACGTCAAGCAATTCTGGCAGAACGACAACGGAATTTAGAAGTACTGCGAGAAAGTGAAGAACGATACCGTAAATTGGTAGAGTTATTGCCAGATACGCTTTTTGTGCAATGTGAGGGTAAGTTTGTATTTGCTAACAGTGCCGGAGTAAAACTACTTGGTGCTGATAATGTAGAGCAATTAATTGGTCAACCAGTGTTCAATTTTATTCACTCAGAAAGCCAAGAAATTGCCCAAGAACGAATTCAAAAACTCAAAACGGGAAAATCTGCACCATTTATTGAAGAAAAATTTGTCCGGTTAGACGGTAGTGTAGTAGATGTCGAAGTAGCTGCTTTCCCTTTTGTGTATTCTGGAAACCTAGCAGCACAAGTCGTGGCGCGGGATATTAGTCTGCGTAAGCAAGCTGAAAAGGAACGTGCTGAACTTCTTGCACGCGAACAAGCTGCACGCACAGAAGCTGAAAGTGCAAATCGCAGTAAAGATGAATTTTTAGCAATAGTCTCGCATGAGTTGCGATCGCCGCTGAATGCTATGTTAGGGTGGGCTAGATTACTGCGTACTCGTAAGTTTGATGCGGTTACGATGGAGCGAGCTTTAGAAACAATTGAACGTAACGGTCAAGCACAATTACAATTACTTGAAGATTTACTCGATATTTCACGAATTATTCGCGGCAAAATTTATCTTAATGTTTGTACTGTTGATATTTTATCTGTAATTACTGCCGCGATTGAAACTGTACAACTTGCCGCCGATACGAAGTCGATTGAGTTATTGAGTGTAGTCGAAGCATCTTCATCTATTCTTGTTCGTGGGGATTTTGCACGGTTACAACAGGTGATTTGGAATTTACTTTCTAATGCGATTAAATTTACTCCGAATGGTGGGCAGATCGTAGTGCGATCGCAACTTATTGATTCTATCGTTCGGATTTCTGTTAGCGACACAGGTATAGGCATTAGTGCCGATTTTCTACCATTTGTTTTTGATCGGTTTCGTCAAGCTGATAGCACAACTAGCCGAAAAGAAGGTGGTTTAGGTTTGGGACTTGCGATTGTCCGCCAGTTAGTCGAACTGCATCACGGTACAGTTTATGTTACTAGTGCTGGTGAAGGACAAGGAGCCACTTTTACTGTTGAACTGCCATTATCTAACCATCAGGTAACAAACCAGCAGGATGTCGTGTCATCATTTACCACTGCCAGAAATCACCTGACAGGATTGCGCATCCTTATCGTTGATGATGAGGCTGATATTCGCGATTATGTGACTACGGTTCTAGAAGAATATGGCGCACAAGTGCAAGAAACTGCCTCTGTCGATGCGGCACTAATTGCGATAGAAAAATCGCCACCAGATATACTTGTTAGTGATATTGGTATGCCGCAACAAGATGGTTATAGTCTGATTCAAAAAATTAGGACATTAACACCAGAACGTGGTAGAAATATACCTGCGATCGCACTCACTGCTTATGCAAGAGATGAGGATCGCCAACGGGCTTTAGCGGCAGGATTTCAACTTTATGCCACTAAACCTATTGAACCAGTCAAGCTAGTTGTTGCTATTGCAAAGTTAGTTGGGAGAAGTACTTGATGTTAATGGATTAGGTTGCGTTTGTTTTGCTTGCGGTACAACTGTTAAGTAAGGATTCAGTAGGTTTTCTTCTACCCACCCAGAGTAATATTTTAGAGTTGTAGTATTATCAGAAATCTCTGTTAGTTCTAGATCGCCACGTACTGTATTGAAATTACTAGGACGATTTGGTTCTACAATCATACTTGTGGTAATTCCACGAGGACCACCACCAAATTCATTGTGTGCAACTTCATCCCAACCGCGTACAAAGCGATCGCCATGCCAATGCCATTCTGAACCTGCCCAATCAATTGTAGGTTTTCCTGGTGGAATCAACTGAGGAAATTGCGCAGTTCTCACACCTTCATCAAGCGTTATAGTAAAGCCTGGTTCATAGCGAACTTCATAGCGACTTTGACGTGTTTGATAATCGAGAGGATGCGACCACAAAACTTCCACTGCTTCATCTTGGCTATTAGATAATGTCGCTGCCGGAGTTTTTTCTAGCAATCCGCGATAAATTGGTACTTCTGCAGGCAGTTTAGCCATTAATGCAAACCGCCAACACAACCAGCGATCAAGATTTTCACTAGCTTGCCACTGTAGTTGACAAACACCATTTCCTGTCCCTACCCACAGCGTATCGCCTGCTACTTCAAGCTGTGTAGGAATTGCTCCTACAAGCGGGCTATTATGGACAGTATAAGCATTGAGACTACCCGAATCGGGATTTGCTAAATCTGGGCGGTAAGTAACTAGCCCATGCGCAGGAATATGAGGATTACCCTCTCCGCTAATCTTTGTTCCTAACCATAGTGTAGGAGCATCTGCATCGCCAGTAACGACTAAGTCTGTAATCTGCTGTGAAGCAATTTCCTGTGGTTGAAATAATGTAAATTGATCTGTTTGTGGTTCGTAGCTGACAATTGTGGTGATACCATTATTACCTTCACCTTGCTCAAATGCGATCGCCCACCAAATCCGCTGTCCATTACTCACCGCAGCCGTTATTTGTGGTATTCCTAATTTGGTGCCAGTACTTGAATATCCGTTCCGAATAGCAGATTCCTGCAAATCTTTGAGTGTATATAGTATTTTTTGCTGAGGTTGCTGATCAGGAGTAACTAATTCAAATATAACTTTGTCGTCTTCTGGTAATACCTCCGGACGAGATAATAAATCGTCTTCACTCAGAGTATAATTCGGTTCTAGCAGTACGCGATATTGATATGCTCGTTCATCAACATTAACAGATTTAAATGATGGATTAACTATTTCTTTTGCTGCTTCCGAGTAGTTTTGTGGTGGTTGTAAATTGCTAGGTAAAGTTCCTGATTGAACAGTCCAACTGCTGTTAGCACGACAAAATATAAAGTCATATTTTGCTGTTTGAAAGTTTATTGTATTGGTATCTGTAACAATATTACGAGGCTGAAAATCAGAATAGTTAAAGTAGCCTTGAGAACTTTTTTGTAAACCGACTTGTGTAGGTCGTGGACAAGAGTTAGTATTGTTAGCTTGCGAGATTATCTGTGAATTACAAGCGTTTAATAGCCATATAATGCTCAATAAGGTAACGATCTTCATAGTATTAAATCTCAAAGATGCTAGCGACTAGACAAACAAAGTCCATCTTCGTGAACGAATCAGGCAGCAAGCAATTGAGCAATTATTTGTATTTCTTTTTTAAGGATGCGATCGCAGACTGTAGATAAAAAAGATCACTGACCTCTTCTTCGTAACTAAGCTTTCTCAAAATAAATTGACGCGTTTTTTAGTTACTTGGTTCTAATTGCAAACGTTGTAATTCCTGTTGTAAAAACTTGCCCCATTCTGCGGCTAGAGGAATTTCTGTAAATGGGATATGTATTCGTGTTGATGGTAGCAGAAATTCTAAGGCAACCTCGCGACCTTTACGCGGTAAGTCATTCATATTTATAGGTTGTTTGTCAACTACTAATTGAATTAATTGAACGTCTTTTAAGGAAAAAGTTTGTAATTCAATAAGCCCTTTTTGAGTTGGCTTTCCCCAAGTTAAGTCAGTTCCTTGTTGACCCAAAACTGCATAAATATCGTATTTAGCACGCTCAAATTGTTCAGCCCAAACTCGATAGTTTTCTACTTTTTGATATTCGTTTTTACCTTGCCAAGCTAACCAAATAAAAACCCCTAGCAGTGCTAGCCATAAAATTCCCCGTTCCATAATTCAAGTTTCCGTATTTATACTTAATAAGTGATCTAGTCACACTGTAACTATCTTGCAACATCAAGGCACTAGCGACAGTACATACGTTATGTTGATTAGTAAACTAGTGCCGAAGGATGATATGAAAAAACTTTTATTAGTAGGCTTGGTTTTAATTGGACTATGTTTTGGCTTGTTCAACTTTAAGGGCTTAGCAAGTCAGGGTGAATTTGAGGAGATCGTGCTGGACTTTCGGGAAGATATTCCCATATTCCAAATTGACAATCAACTTAGTGCGATCGCCCAACAATTTAATCTCGCCCCCCAATTAAATAGTATCTTTTCTAAACCAGATAATGTGTATATTGTCAAGGGAGATCGCGCCACACTCAAAGCACTTCAGAAATCTCCTGTTGCTAAGTCTACCGAATATATTGAACCGAACTACATTTATAAAGCTTTAGAAGTTCCTAACGACCCAGAATATAACAAACAGTGGAATTTACGCAGTATTAAAGTTGAGTCAGCATGGGATGAAACTAAAGGTAGCGGCGTTACCGTTGCAGTGATTGACACTGGTGTTTCTCCGGTTCCTGATTTAAAGCAAACCAAGTTTGTACGGGGTTACGACTTTGTAAACAACCGTGAAACGGTTACAGATGACAGCGGACATGGAACGCACGTCGCAGGCACAATTGCCCAATCTACAAACAACAATTATGGTGTTGCAGGTATTGCTTATGAAGCAAATGTGATGCCCTTAAAAGTGTTAAGTGCCTTTGGTGGTGGAACAGTTGCCGATATTGCCGAAGCCATTAAATTTGCGGCTGACCATAATGCTGATGTGATTAATATGAGTTTAGGTGGTGGCGGTGATAGTCACTTACTTAAAGATGCGATCGCCTATGCACATCGTCAAGGTGTCGTCATTATTGCAGCTGCTGGGAACGCCAACAAAAATGCAGCTTCGTATCCAGCACGTTATCCCCATGTCATTGGCGTTGCCGCCCTCGATCCTGCGGGTGAAAAAGCACCTTATTCTAACTTTGGTGCAGGTGTTGATATTTCTGCACCTGGTGGTGTGGGTACCGGTGCAGGCGGAATTTTGCAAGAAACAATTAATTCTGATGGACAAGCAATGTTTGTTTCTTTTCAAGGAACAAGTATGGCAGCCCCTCACGTTGCAGGTGTTGCAGCGTTAGTGAAAGCCACTGGCATGAAAGAACCCGATCAAGTTCTCAATGTCTTGAAAAAATCCGCAATGCGCGTTAAAAATGATACGTTAAACCATTATGGTGCAGGACAACTCGATGCGGCAGCTGCAGTTAAACTAGCGGTACGCGGACAAATCAGTTTTCAAGACTTTTTCCGGTGGTTGCGTGACAATGGCTATCTCAATCCGCGATTTTGGATTGATGGTGGTGCGGTGGCACTACTACCCAAACTAGCAATGGTTTTGGGTTCTTATCTCCTTGCATGGTTTCTCCGCGTTTACTTCCCGTTTACTTGGAGTTGGTCATTATCAGGTGGGTTAGTTGCAGGTAGTTCAGGGTTATTCTTTCTGCGCGGATTCTACATCTTTGACTTTCCCCAAGTTCCCTTCCGCGTTATGGGCAGTTCAATTCCGGAAATTGGTAATGCGATCGCAGGTAACAGTATTTTAAATCCGCTCTTTGCTAGTGTACTTATTCCCTTTATCCTAGTTGCCTTCCTCTTAAATAAACCTATGTGGAAGTGGTTTGCAATTGGTACAGCTTTAGGCGTTGCAGCGTGTTTAGGTGTAAATGCTGTTGTTTCACCTGCGGTTTGGGGATTGGGTAGCGGTGCGATCGCCCGCATATTTCTATTCATCAATGCTTTAATGTGTTACAGCCTAGCACTGTTAGCCGTCAAAGAGGAGCAAGCAACATGAGTATTACTGTTACAGGGACAATACAACGAAGTGACATGGGTGCTGGAGCGTGGGCGCTATCAACAGACGATGGTACAACCTATGAAGTTCATAATGCCCCCAAAGACTTACTCCAACCAGGAAAAAAAGTCAAAGTTACAGGACAAATCCGCGAAGATGTCATGACGATTGCCATGATTGGACCTGTCCTAGAAGTGCGATCGTTTGAAACTGTAAGCGAGTCGTGAGACAGATGTCTCTAGTTGAATAACCAGACCGTTGTTTATTCAGTTGCTAGTGCTACTTATTACTCTTCTAACCACTAACGATTACACTAATCACTTGCATCCAACACCGCTTGCAGTTTATTTCTAAATTCTCCCTTGGGATGACCGCCTTTCACTTCGCCTAAGATCTTGAATTCGCCTTCTGGAGAATCACAGATTAAATAAGTCGGCCATCCCATCTCAGCCTTATCAGGATACTGTGTTAGCAGAATTTTACGATACTTACGATAAGTTGCCGTATCCTGCATCTTAACGTCAATAAACTGCAACCCTAGTTCTTCACTTACCTTTTGGTCATAAAACGACATTTTATGACAAATTCCACAGTCCTCTGACGAAAACTTAATAACAGCTCGCTCCATTATTTGTATCCTCTCTCAGATTTGATCTTGATTCAAGACGTAACACAGAATGAATTAAGTTATTTATTTTATACGTCTTAGGTAGCAGATTTAGCACTCCTTAATTCTGCACATTAGGGTATGTAAATGAGTTTGTGAAATAGGTAATTTGAAGTATAAAAAGTTTACATGGTGCTAACAGGAGATTTTACATGGTGCAAGCAGTAATCTTAGACGTTGATGGTACATTAGTACTAAGCAATGATGCTCATGCACAATCTTGGGTTGACGCATTTGAAGCCTTTGGCTACCACATAGCATTTGAACAAGTTCGACCATTAATTGGTATGGGTGGCGATCAAGTGATACCGCGCATGGTACCAGGACTCAATAAAGAAGAGGGCGATGGGAAAAAGGTTTCCGAGCGGCGTAAAGAACTTATTCTCCAGAAATATGGACCCAAGCTACAAGCTGCCTCTGGGGCAAGAGAATTAATACAGCGCATGAAGCAGCAAGGATTAAAGTTAATTATTGCTAGTTCTGCTACAAGTCAAGAGTTAGAAATTTTACTTAAAGCTGCAAAAGTAGACGATTTACTTGATGAAGCAACAACATCAAGTGATGCTGAAGCTTCTAAACCTGAACCAGACATTGTAGAAGCTGCATTAAGTAAACTAAAGGTGCAACCTAACGAGGTTGTGATGCTAGGAGATACACCTTACGATGTTCAAGCAGCAAGTGCTGCTGGTATTGGAATGATTGCAGTGCGTTGTGGTGGGTTTGAAGATGCACAACTTGAAGGAGTTCAAGAAATTTATGATGATCCTGCTGACTTGTTGGCACACTACGATGAGTCACTCTTGAGTAAAAAGTAGAAAAATTCTCAGCAGCATTAATATACACTTAAGAAACTTATCCTAAAAAATATTGGCTAAAAGAATTTAGGATACTGAGCTAGTTTGTGTTTTGTAGCAACCTAGCATTTTTAAATTGCATAATACTTGTACGTTAAATCAAATGTTTTAATTGATATTTGATGAATGACGGCAATGTAGATATTCCTGTTTTTATATAAGAGCAAGGTAACACTTGCATACTTTATTAACGCTTAACAAGATTTACTCACAAAATAACCGCAGCGTCACTTACCATGATAAGCGTCTAACACAAAAAAAGACTCTTTGCAAGAGAAAAGGTACTGACAAATTAAAATCAATTTTTTGCGCGTAGCCCAGCCACTTCAGAGGATTCACGCTCAAAATAATTCAATCATGTAGATATGCTTAATGAAACAAAATGAAATAAATATGGGGAGAAAAAATTGTTATCAAACCGCACTTTTATGCAGAGCAGTCGGTGGTGGGAAATGAGTACTCTAAAACAAACTTTAGAACAATCACCTAAACTGACCAGAGATTCCAAGCTGCATACAGCTACTTCTAACACAATTTGTTAGTTGTGCTATTCAGGATTAACGCCATGAACGTTAGTAATTGGAGAAAAAAGCGTTTTGACTGGGAGCAATATAGCGTTGCATTAGGGACTGTAGCCATCACTCTCATCATCAAGCTGCTACTGACGCCAATCATTAATGACGAAAGTCCTTTCTTGTTATTTTTCTTTGCGATCGTTACCAGTACTTGGTATGGTGGCAAACATACAGGGTTCCTCGCAACAGGTTTAGCAGCTTTAAGTGCTGATTATTTTCTTATTCCACCTTTTCACTCTTTTTTTGTTGATGGTGTAGGATTTGGCTTTCGCCTAGGCTTGTTTGTCTTTGAGGGAACTGCAATTACTCATGTCGTTGCACAGTTGAATACTGCTAAAAAACAAGCTGAAACAAATAAGATAGAAGCCTTACTTTATCAGGAAGTTTTGCAAGAGAGTGAAGAGCGCTTTCGTCTATTTGTCGAAAGTGTTGGAGACTATACAATTTTTATGCTCGACGTTAATGCCAATATTGTTAGTTGGAATGTGGGAGCAGAAAACTTATTTGGATATCAAGAAGGAGACATTCTAGGAAAACATTTTTCTTTGCTGTTTACCATCGAAGATATTAATAGTGGAAAACCACAACAAGAGATAGAACAAGCGATCGCACAAGGACGTACTGAAGGACAATATTGGCATATTCGGAGTAATGGTACGTGGTTCTGGGCAAATAGCGTCATAACAGCCTTACGTGACAAAGAAGGTCGTTTGCGTGGTTTTGCTAAAGTTATTCAGGACTTTACAGCTCATCATGAAGTAGAAGTCGTTTTGCAAAAAGCTAATGAAGAATTAGAACTGAGAGTTCAAAATCGCACATGTGAATTACGTAATGCTAACGAACAGTTACACAGCGAAATTATTGAACGTCAGCAGATTGAAGAAGCTCTATTAGATAGTCAAACTCGTCTTCAACTCATTAACAGTATCTCAACAGCAATGATGTTGGGTATGTCGGTAGAGCAGATTATTAAACGTACTGTTAGACAAATTGGTGAGTGTTTTCCTACGCTACGAATTGCTTACTCAACAATTGATCAAAGTGGTCATTTAACTGTTGTTCATTCTCTAGAACCAGAAGGATTACCACCACTTCAGGGAATCACTTTCGATTTGAATATGATGCCGCAATATCTTCAAGCAATACAGATGAATGCACCCGTTGTGGTAGAAGATATTATGGAAGACTCGCGCTTTTCTAACCAAAATCGTGCTTTATTCTGTACTTACGGGATTCGAGCCTTTGTTGACGTGCCATTACAGCATTCAGAAGACTTGATGAGTTTGTTGTGCTTTGACGCTTCGCAGCAAAGAAAATGGAGTAATCATGAAATTGGAACACTAATTGTCATTACTCAGTATCTTTCAATTATTATTAAAAATGCTTATGCGCAACAAGAACGCGATCGCGCAGAACTCGCTTTGAAACAAGCGCATGATGAGTTAGAACTGAGAGTTAAAAATCGCACAGCAGAACTTGCAAAAGCTAACGAAGAGTTAAAAACAGAAATTTATGAGCGTCGGCGCATCGAGGAGTCACTACGACAAAGTGAGGAGCGGTTACGCTTTGCGCTGAATGCTGCTGATATGTTAGCGTGGGATTGGAATGTCCTCACCGATGAAATTAGTCAGTCAGACAACGCAGATGGCGTCATTGGACTTCCGCCAAATACACAACTCAACAATGCAACCGAATTTTTCACTTTAATCCATCCTGTAGACCGCGATCGCGTGCTGCAAGAGCTTCATAATACTTTAGCCAACAGAAATCTTTACAGCGTAGAGTTTCGCATTGTCCGCCCTGATGGTTCAATCCGTTGGATGGCTAACACAGGAAGGGTTAGTTGTGATGTTGCAGGGCAAGCAATACGTGTAAGTGGTGTTTTACGAGACATTACTGAGCAAAAACACATTTCCGATCAAATTCAAGCTTCACTTGCAGAAAAAGAAGTTTTGCTTAAGGAGATTCATCACCGTGTTAAGAACAATCTACAAATTATTTCTAGCCTCTTGAGTTTACAGTCAGGATATATTGAAGATCAACAAACTCTAGGAATTTTAAAAGCAGGGGAAAATCGCGTAGCTTCAATGGCTTTGATTCACGAGCAATTATATCAATCTGAAGACTTAGCAAAAATTGACTTAGTAGACTATATTCAAAATTTAGTAGCAAACTTATTTAGTTCTTACGATGTTAACTCTCAACAAATTAATTTACATTTAAATATTGGAAATATTCTTCTTTGCTTGGATGTTGCTATTCCTTGTGGCTTGATTATAAATGAATTAATTTCTAATTCCCTCAAACATGCTTTTCCAAACTATAAAAAAGGTAATATCTATATTGAAATGTATACGATTAACGAGCAATATTACCTCAATATTAGAGACGATGGTGTAGGATTACCACAATATATTGATCCAAATAATACTGATTCCTTAGGACTACAAATTGTAGCTGCTTTGACTCAACAACTGGAAGGTAGCCTTAAGATTAATAGTAATAATGGCACAGAGTTTCAAATCAAGTTTCAATGTTAACAATTATTTAAGGTTAATAAATAACCACAATGGGTCAGGCAAATATCTTAATTGTAGAAGATGAGCTTCTCGTTGCCAAAGATATACAAAATCGGCTAACTAAATTCGGATACAATGTTGTTGCTGTGATCTCATCTGGAAATGAAGCCATCAAGAAGGCAGCAGAAAAAACTCCTGATTTAGTCCTTATGGATATTCGCTTAAAAGGAGAAATTGATGGAATTGAAGCAGCACAACTAATTTATCAAAATTTAAATATTCCGATAGTTTATTTAACAGCTAATGCGGATGATAGTACATTAGAAAGAGCTAAATTAACTGAACCATTTGGCTATATATTAAAACCTTTTAAAGAAAAAGAACTCAAGACAACTATTGAAATTACGCTCACAAAGCATCAAATTGAAAAAAAACTGAAACAAAGTGAACAATGGTTAGCAACAGTACTGAAAAGTATTGGAGATGCTGTTATTACTAGCGATGCTTGTGGTGCTGTCACTTTTATGAATCCTGTCGCTGAAGATCTAACAGGCTGGAAGCATGAAGAAGCTTGCGGTAAAGATGCAGCAGAGATATTTAATATTACCCATGAAGTCACTCGCCAAAAAATAGATAGTCCCGTTGTCCAAGCATTACAAAAAGGAACAACGGTTGGCATTAGTGAAGAAACACTTCTTATTACTAAAAATGGTCATGCAATTCCTATTGATGATAGTGCAGCACCAATAAGGGATGACAAAGGAAATATTACTGGTGCCGTATTAGTTTTTCGTGATATTACTGAACGGAAGCAAGCAAAAGAAGCACGTCAAAAGCAAATTGAGCAAGAAAGGCTTGTTGCTCAGCTAGAAAAACTGAATCAACTCAAAGACGATTTTTTGAGTACAGTTTCACATGAGTTGCGTACTCCGATCGCTAATATGAAAATGGCAATTCAAATGCTGTCTGTTTCTAACAATACAGAGCGCAGTCGGCGATATTTAGAGATTTTACAAGCAGAATGCACGCGAGAAACTGAGCTAATTAATGACTTGCTCGATTTACAAAGGCTAGAATTAGCATCTTATCCAATGGTACTCACAGAAGCCATTCATTTAAACGATTGGTTACCAAAAATCATTGAGCCTTTTTGTAACCGTAGCGAACAGCGTCAACAGATCTTACAAATTGATATACGTCCTCACTTATTGCCGTTGCTTTCTGACCGTGCTAGCTTAGAGAGAATTATCGCTGAGCTACTTAATAATGCCTGTAAGTATACTTCAGCTCATGGCAAAATTGTTCTAAGTGTTGAGCAACATAGTCAATTGCCAGAAAATAATCCAAGCTTTGTAGATGCTAAAAAGACAGAAATACTACCTGTAACAAAAACAATTTTTAGGGTTAGCAATCAAGCAGAAATTTCTGCTGAGCAATTACCAAGAATCTTTGAGAAATTTTATCGCATTCCTCAAAGCGATCGCTGGCAGCAAGGAGGTACAGGTTTAGGACTTGCTTTAGTTCAAAAACTTGTCGAACATCTGCAAGGAACAATTCATGTTAATAGTCATCAAGGGTGGACAACATTTACTGTCACTTTAAGTAGTGTAGTAGGCAATGATCTCTAAGTATTAAACAATAATGAATTTAATTATATAGAACCTGATTCAAGGCTGAGCCATCAGGAACACAACCAATTTGATATCAAGTTAAAAACTAGTTTTGCATTAACTTATTGAAATTAAGAAACCTTATCTGCAGAAAAAACATCTAAGTAATTGAGCAAGATAAAGCATTGATCGTTGCACTTAAGGAGTAAAGCAGCAAAATAGGCAATAAAAATTAAGGGAAGGAGTAGTCAGTGTCTAAATATAGATGCTCAAGCATCAAATAGTGAGGTTTCTATTCAAAATCGCGAACAAACCCTTTATTCTTGAGCCTTTCCCTATCCATAGATCAAGTAGGAGCGACTGTGACGCAAGAATTTTACCTCTGCGTAGCTTATATTGGACATAACACTTACAAACTACAGACAAAACAAGTACCAGACAAAATCTTACTTGCTGAAGAAGTTGTAGAGTGGAATGTAGAGGAGTGGTTAATTCATGCAGAACAGATTAGCACAAATGTTGAACCATTGAGCGATCGCTACAACTTATATACATTGATTGCGTTAGGTAAGCAGCTTTTCTCGGCATTATTTACAGGAAAAATTAAAAATAGCTGGAACGCAGCACGAAACATTGCCCAGCAAGAGCAAGTAGTATTGCTACTGTCGCTAGAAATTGACACTGCTAACTTAGCAAGTGTACCTTGGGAACTTCTTTATGCAGAAGAGCGTTTTTTGATTAGCAATCCTCAAATTGCGCTGAGAATTAACCGCTTACAAGCACCATCTAGCAATGTATTAGCACAAATGAATTGGGATTCAGTTATTCATAACATCCGATCAGAAGATGAGAGAAGGTTAGTGATAGAATCTCTTGCTGAGGAAGAGTGGGAAGAAATATTTATAGATGATGGTGACAGCGATCCTGCTTATGCAGAAGATTCAGCTGTTGTTGCAGATATTTTTAGTCAACTAGCCGCATCGCCTCCTTCTACTCCTAAAAAGGAAGATGCTGCAGTATTTTCTGCACGCGAGACGCAAATAACAACCCAGCAACAAGTTGAGCCACCGCCTCAAAAAACATCAGACAGCGTTTTTACTACTTTGGTAGTTGGAACTTTGATGATGGCACTTGTCGCGATCGCAACTTTGTTATGGGGACATCAACCATTACGACAAATTACTGCATCTTTTACACCATTAGGAATAAGTAGATTAAATCATCGCCACTGGCACGCTGTTAGTACACAAGAAGTCACTGCGATCGCTATCACTAAGTTTAAACAAGGAGACTTCAATACTGCGCAGAACTTGGTGGAAGAACTTCTAAATCGCAACGATTTACAAAATGCTCGTGCAGCACTTGATATAGTTTCTTATGCTAAAACTGATACAATCTTGTATCTCCGAGGGCGTTTAGCATGGCAATCTTTACAGATGGAACAAGCGCGTCGTTACTGGGAAGATGCTGTTAAGCAAAAACCACAAATTAAGTATTACAATGCGTTAGGCTTTGCCTACTACGCACAAGACGACTTGCATCAGGCTAATGATGCTTGGTTTGAGGCATTATATTTAGCTAATCAATCGCCTACACCAGAGCGGATAAATTCTAGCTCCAGCAACAGTAGCGAACTCCTGACAACGTACGCTGGTCTTGCCTTAGTCTTACATCAATCAGCGCAGAATCAATCGTTGGATAAACAAGCGAAATTGGTTTATGAAGCTGTGAAACTCCGTAAAAAAGTCTTAGCAGAAGATGCAGTGAATTTTCAACCTCAGCAGCTTGAGCGCCAATGGCTATGGCATCAAAAAGCAGTTGCAGACTGGCGATCGCTACTTCAAATCAGCGATCAGAGGTAATTTGTTTGCGACTCAATGACTCTTTCCACCTCCGTAAGCTTACTGTTAAAAATCGTATCTTAGTACACGAAGGCATACTTTACTTGAGTAGCCGCGACTTTAGTTGAAGGGTATCTGTGATTTATTCATCATAAGTTTTACCCAAAATAGAAGACAAGGGACGGTGCTTGCGAATATCCATCATTTCTGCTAACGATACTTTTTCAACATCCACCGCTTGGAGTTCTTCTGGTGGCAAGATAGTCACTCTGGGATCTTCACTACTACCATGACTATCTGATATTGGGATAGTGTCTTTGACTTCTGCAGTAGGAGGTTCGGAGATTTGTGGTTCTCTAATCTTGGCAACGGGAGGAGGTTCAACTGATTCTGTAACTTTGACAGATGGTTTAGGAGGAGGTACCGAGATAGTTGGTTCAACGACACTGGTTTCTACACGAGGACTAATTCGTGGTAGTCTCTTGCGCGTTCGGCGTTGACGGCGTTGACGTTTTGGTTGCGACGATGAACCTTGTAGTTGTCGGAAGACGACTCCATATCCAGCAGCACAAGCAACAATAGCACCAACTACCCATATAGCAATGCGATCGCTGCCTGAAGTTGCTGTTTCAGGTGTCGGAGCCACCAATGGTACAGGATCTACGCGATCAACAAAGCCAGTAAAAGTCAAACTGAAAATCGAAAGAGTAGCGATTAGAAGTAATATTAACCATAGCAAAGGCCAAAGCAGCCAAGGTGATAGCAACAGGGCAAATAGTGAACTCAAAGCTGAGGATTTTGCCGAGGATCGGCGTCTCGCACGAGCTAGCTGTAAGTTACTACGTTGTTGTGAGGACTGCTGTGTACTCTGATTGTCGTCCATAGCTAATTTCAGAGGCGTACACCCTGTTTTGTTTTTAATTATCTAATAGATCTGGAGGTTAGCGATCGGGAATTGGGAAAGTTGAGGTGACTGGGTGTGCGGGTAGGCGGGAAGACTAAGAGAGTTATGAATGTTGAGTGTTGAGTTATGAGTTATAAAACTTTCTTCAATTCAAAATGTGCTAAGGCACCGCTACGCTAACAAAACTCAAAACTCAAAACTCTATTACCCACACTCCTACACTCCCACTAGTCACTAACCATGTCGTTCTAACGCCAATTGAATTAGTTGATCGACTAATTCAGCAAAAGGAACACCACTTTTTTCCCACATTTGCGGATACATACTTGTTGCAGTAAAGCCAGGTAACGTATTAATTTCATTGATTAAAACTTCTCCAGTGGCTTCGACATAGAAGAAATCAACTCTTGCTAAACCCGCTGCATCCACAGCTGCAAAAGCTTGGAGTGACATTTCTTGAATTGCAGCAGAAACAGATTCGGGTACAGGTGCAGGGATTGATAAGTTTGCTTTCCCCGCAGTATATTTCGTTTCATAGTCGTAAAAATCACTCGCGAATGTAATTTCTCCGACAACGGAAGCTTTAGGGTTATCATTTCCTAACACAGCACATTCAAGTTCGCGAGCCACAACTCCTGCTTCCACAATCAACCGCCGATCGTAGCTAGCAGCATTGTCTAGGGCAGTTTCCAATTCACTACGCGATCGCACTTTGGCAATACCTACTGAGGAGCCTAAATTTGCTGGTTTCACAAAACAGGGATAACCAAGGGTTGCTTCAATTTGGTCGCATAATTTGGGAAATATACAAGGATTAGACCATACTTGAGCGCGGTTAATTGCCATATATTTAACCTGTGGTAATCCAGCTTGGGCAAATGCCATTTTCATAGCAATTTTATCCATACCCATTGCCGAACCTAGTACCCCAGATCCTACATAGGGAACTTGCATTAATTGCAACAATCCTTGTATTGTGCCATCTTCACCATTAGGACCATGAAGAATAGGAAACCAAACATCTACATCTGTAACTGGCGTAGAGGAAGAAGAGAGTAAATCAGGAGATGTTGGAATCGGTAGCGATGTTTGGTTGTGTGATTGGGTATTTGATTCATTGAGTTGCAAAGGAGTACCAGAGGTAAGCACTTGTTGGGCAATTTCTCCAGGAAGCCAACGCCCATCTTTTTGAAGATAAAACGGTAGTAGTTCGTATTTCTGGGCATTTTGATCTGATAAAATCGCTTGTGCGATCGCCCGTGCTGAACTAATCGAAACTTCGTGTTCTCCCGAACGACCACCAAACAATAATCCTACTCGCAATTTGCTCATCTGCTATTTACCTTTAGGTGCTCCTCATTGGGCAATAGCGTATCATAAGAGAGGTCAGAGGTCAGAGGTCAGAGGCTAGGGAAATTATAAAGCTGAGGAGCTTGAGAGAGTCGTGAAGTGTTGAGTTAAGAAAAACTCCTTTAATTCAAAATTCAAAACCATTTACTAGCCACTCCTCACAACTCAAGGTGACATGCGATTGCGATAAACGCTAAATTCAGCTTCTAATTCAGGTAAGTGGACTTGTTCGCATGAAAGGGCTTCAAGTTCATCAGCAAATTCTCGTAGCCGTTGAATATTCGATTGTAGCCGCGATTTAATTCCTTGTGCGCCTAATGCTAGACAATCAGGGCAAATGTCGCCATACTCTATACCTTGGTTACTATACACTGATGCTCTTGCTGTTTTGAGATTGTAAAGGCAACCACAAACTAGGCATTTATTCTGCCGTCCTCGTGTAGGTTCTTGATGAAAACGAATTTTCATACTGCAATACCCTGCAACTTGTTTAACATCAGATCGCTTAAAAGTTAGTAATTGGTGATTAGCTATTAGCTTTAATTTGATGCTAAATACTTCCCAATTACCCATTACCTATTACCTGACCTAAATGATTTCTAATGTAGTCAAATTGTGACCGGTTGCCGTACCACAACTTCACCCGTCAAGCTAAAAGCACGTACTTCAGTAATTTTTACCTGTACTAGCTTACCTTTAAGTTCAGCAATATTTCCAGGAAAGAAAGTTAAGCGATTACCACGCGTGCGCCCCATTACTTGCGTAGGATCTTTGGGGTTTTGATCTTCAACGAGGACTTCTTCAATTCGATCGAGATAACGCTGAGAACGCTCTGCTGCTTTAATAGCAACTAGGTGATTGAGACGCTGTAGGCGATCGCTTTTAACTTCTTCACTGAGTTGATTGTCCCATAAAGCGGCTGGCGTACCTGGACGAGGAGAATACGCAGCAGTATTCAAGTGATCGAAGCTAATATCATCCACCAGCTTGAGCGTATTTTCAAACTGTGCTTCAGTTTCTCCAGGAAAACCTACAATGGCATCTGCACTAATTGAAGCATCAGGCATATACCGCCGAATTGTATCAATAATCCGTCGATATTTCTCTTGCGTATAACCCCGCGACATTTGTTTTAAAACTTCGTTATCGCCTGATTGAAAAGGAATATGGAAGTGTTCGCACACCTTAGGTAACTCTGCACAAGCACGAATTAAGCGTTCAGTGAAATAACGCGGGTGACTTGTCGCAAACCGTAGGCGTTCAATTCCTGGTACGTCATGTACGTAGTACAACAAGTCAGTTAATGTATGCAGATGACGTCCTTCTGGTGTTGTACCTGGTAAATCGCGCCCGTAAGCATCAATGTTTTGTCCTAGCAAAGTAACTTCTTTAAAGCCTTGCTGACCTAGTTCTACCATCTCCGCGCGAATTGCTTCTGGCGATCGCGATTGTTCAATACCGCGTACATTCGGAACTACGCAATAAGTACAACGTTCATTACAGCCATAAATGACATTAACCCAAGCAGTCACCGTACTATCACGACGAGGCTTCGTAATATCTTCAACAATACGAATTGGTTCGGTGGCGACTATCTGATTTCCGGCAAAAACTTGTTCTAGTAAGTCTTGTAAGCGGTTAGCGTGTTGCGGTCCCATCACTAAATCGAGTTCTGGTACTCTTCTTAGTAGCGACTCTCCTTCTTGTTGCGCAACACATCCAGCAACAACCAAAGTTAATTCGGGGTGTTCGTGTTTGCGCTTTGCTTGTCTACCAAGGTAAGAATAAACCTTTTGTTCGGCGTTATCCCGAATTGTACAAGTGTTATAAAGTACCAAGTCTGCTTGATTTGGGTCTTCTGACCACTGAAAGCCCATATCTTCTAGGATACCAGCCATCCGTTCTGAGTCGGCTTTGTTCATCTGGCAACCAAAAGTAGTGATGTGGTAGCGGCGGTTAAAAGTGGTCATTGCGATCTACAGGTGACAATAGAATACAGCATCCAAATTTCAATTATAGATTTTTGTTGGCAGCAGTTGAGAAGGCTTAGCTCGTTGCAACCATCTCAAATCATACTAATCAGGCTTTACTGCTTACGTTTTAGGTTTTGGTAGTTGCTTGAAAATTATTAATCAATGCTTAGGGTAGAGTTCTTTTAAGATCATTAGGTGAAAAGTCAAAATTTAAGTCATTCATAATTATTGATTGAGATATGGATGGGTATCAAAAGTTTGAGAATAGACAATATGAACTCATACGAGCTAGCGATATTATTCATGATGGAATTTGGCTAGAGCTTTGGGGTCGAACTAACGGAGTATGTGATGAGGTATTAACCTTTCTCTATTCAGATTCTAGTAATTATGTAACAAGACTTGACAAGAGGATTTTGAGGGGTAAATAAATATAAATCTTCAACGTTAGAGATCAACTAATGGTCTTAAAATTGAGCTAAGAGCAATAGGTTACATCCTAATATTGGTAAAAAACAGAACGGCAAGTTTAGAATTAAGCGACTTGCCCGTAAGACTAGTTGCTTTTCTAAATCAAAGTTGAGGCGCAACCCAATAATTGGACTATTCATCAATTGCTCTAAGTTTGAACTACCAATTTAACAATTATCAATAATTTAACACCACCAAAAACTATAGCATAAGTTGACTTTCAAAAAAAATTAACATACAGGAAGGAATGATTATTTATGTTCACAAAAATGATTGTTTTTTCTATTAGTGTCTTTGGTCTAGGCTTGGTTTTTAATCATGGTATTCAAGAGTTAATACCGAGCGTACAAGCTCATAAAATAGAAGATAAAACTGCGGAGCAATTTGTCTGCACCCCAAGTAACTTGAGCGGTAACTATGGCGTATCTGCTGATGGAGTGGTACTTGAGTCTAGCTTGCCTTTTATCCCTGTAGGTCCTGTTGCTTCTATTGGAAGACTCACTGTTAAAGGTAATAGCATTTTCGTGACTCTACAAGATAACCTTAATGGAAATGTTACGCCCTTTTTAGAATATACAGGTTCATTTGCAGTTAATCGAGATTGTACTGGGACGTTTGCAACAGTGAGTCAATTAAATTCCTCTCTTACAGCACAATATACATTTGTAGTTGTCAATCGAGGAAAAGAAATTCAATTTTTGCGAACTGGAGGGTCATCAGGAGTCAAAACCGTTATACGTGGTGTTGCTAAAAAACAGTAGTAGCACCCACTAGATTTGGCTGAGTTACAGTTGTCGCGATCGCAACGCAGAAACCCTGCATCACAACGATGAGTACTTGGGTTGAATTTGATAGTTCCTTCGTTCTTCTTTACTATGATCGTATTTCAGACAACCAAAGGCGATCGCACATCTCAATTTTGCTATGTGGCGATCGCCCCTTCACTTCAAGTATTCCCTGCGATCGCGCCTCTATCCTTATGGCGTTCCCTCATAATTTTAAGTAAGCGATTGCCCTTTCTCATCGAATTAATACACAGAGCGAACGCTAACTCAGTTGAGAGAAAATGTTGGTTATTGAGATTTTGAGGTAATGTTTGGATGCAAAACATCAAGATTATTGTTGAAAAGTACTCTGATGGTTATGTCGCTTACCCACTTGGTATTGAAGGAGTTGTGATTGGTGAGGGTAATAGTTACGAAGAAGCTTTGTCAGATGTAAAATCAACCATTAGTTTCCACATTGAAACCTTTGGTATAGGGGTTCTGGAGCCAGAATCTCCTGTCTTAGAAGTTTTTGTGGCTGAGGCAAGCATGTAATGCCTAAGTTTCCAGTTGATGCTCCTAAAGCAAAAGTTGTTAGAGCACTTGAGCTACTTGGGTTTCAGATTGTCAGAGAACAGGAGCATATCTCAATGATTAGAGAACAACGATGGCTCTCGAACTCCTCTAACACTACCGAATCACGAGCGCATTAAGGGAGCAACTCTACGAACTATTTGCACTCAGTCAGGTATTTCTAGAGATGACTTCTTAAACGCATATGAGCAAAGCTGAGCTTAATAAAGTACGATGGGTGGAATTATTACTCTATTATTTTTACTGAGGAGCTAGCTATACAAACGCGATCGCTTTTCGATACTTCTTAACACAATCGCCTCTTCACCTCAAGTCTTAGGTGCGATCGCACTCACCTTTCCAACAGACACAAAAGCGATCGCAATTTTGCCTCAAAGGAATTGTTGAGAAGTAAGGTGGACACTGCTCACCCTAACCGACTCTTGCTTTTTGCTACAGATCCCAAAGAATTGAGACAGGTATCTCAGCAAATCCCTTACCTCAACTGTGACAAAGGAATACTTACAGCTTGCCCATATTCTTTTTTAATCTTGAGATTACTTAGAAGACAACAATGTCACTCTGGGTAATGCTAGGTGCGCCCGTTAGTGTCGCTATCTGAATTTGCCCAGCCCCACCTTTACCATCTATGTCAAAGAACAGCGCCCTATTAGATTTGTTGTAGATGAACCTGTCAGAGGCATCCTGGGCTGATGAACCAAGTCTGAACTGGTCAGCCGTAATAGCACCCGCAGTTAGCCCGCCGCCAAAGCCAATACCAAAGACTTCGATAGTATCATCAACAGCTTTAAAGTCTTTAATGATGTCAATACCTTCATTTGGGGCATTGAATTCAAACCTATCCTTACCAGCACCGCCAGTCAGCGTGTCATTACCAGCACCGCCAACCAAGAGATCGTTTTCCGATCCACCGTTCAAGGAATCTTTGCTCCCACCTCCAAACAGATAATCGTTGCCTGATTCACCAAACAGTGAGTTATTGTTATTCTGGTCTCCATACAAGTAATCGTTGCCGCCATTTCCATGTAACTCGGATTTAACCTGGGTTGGTATTATATCGGCAGATATCACATTATCTTGACTATTCCCAAAACCACGAATAACTGGCGAGGCATAATCTGCTAAAGCCCTGACCTGAAGTTCTTCAACATTGTCAGGCAAGGTAAAGGAGGAAACGTAGGATACGACCTTGTCAAATCCCTCGTTGGGCGACTCTACAATCGACACATACTCAGAGGACACTCCCTGACCCACAGCATATGTGTCATTGTCTCGACCACCAAAAGCTGCCGCGCTAAGATCTATTGGGTTCGTTAGAGGCACTGTCGGATTACCTAGTTGGATGTAATCGTTGCCCTCTTCTCCATAAATCGTATACGACCCTGAATAAGCATACACGGAATCGTTCTCTGTGCCACCTTTAACTAAAGCGGCGTTTGGAGGTTGGTTAACTAGGTTATTGAGGTAAAAAACATCCCTTCCTCCATTCCCTTCGAGGGTATTAGCTCCATCATATTCATAAATTACGTCATTACCATCTCCTCCGTAGACAAAATCGTCGCCGTAACCACCTCTTAGCTCATCGTCACCAGATCCACCGAAAAGATGATCGCTTCCGATATCGCCGTAGAGCGTATCGTTATCTTCATTACCGTAAAGATTATCGTCGCCTTCGTCTCCATGAATGGTATCGTTGCCAAAACCTCCGTTAATGTAATCGGTTCCGCCTACTCCGGAAATATTATCATCACCTCCTAGCCCGAAAATATAATCGGTTCCTGAGCCAAAGGCAGGGTCGCCATAGATAATATCACTCTGCTCAGTTCCCCTAAGATTGAGATCGTCACCATTTTGTCCTTTGATAGTTACCATTTTGAGAGTTCCTTTTAAGTCACAAAGTCAGTAGAAAACTCACGGGACTTAGACACTACAGGAGAGCTACTGCTCTTGTATAAACCTTAACTCTGTATATCAGGTTTGACAGTTAGTAAAAGTTATAAAAAGAGGTATTAAAAATAAAATGATTGTCCGGAAAAAAACTGTTAACCTTTTAATAAACAAAAGTCTGTAATTCAGTTTTTGAGAAAATTGTAGACTTTCGTGCTTTTGCTTTTGAGGAGTGTAATAGGAATGGAATTAATCGTTCCTATTTAAGTATTCAGATGTCTAAATGAGGTTGTATTACCTCATTGCCATCTTTTGTTGCCTCACAACCGTATAAAAAACGACTCTGACCGATGACTGTTGAAGAAGCTCTGCAGATTGTAGAAAAAATCTTAGACTACGATCGCTTAAACAAAGTTCAAGAAATAGTATTGCGACAGTCTTGGAAAGGAAAGTCTTATTCAGAAATTGCAGCAATAACAGATTATGAACCTGAGTACATCAAGTAAGTTGGCGTTCATTTACACAAAACTTTTGCCCTCTTCGCTATCTGCAAAGTTAGCCATAAACTTTTGAGAGGAGTCGTAGATGTTAAAAATTCGTGCTGCTCGCTCCAAAAAGTCTAAATCTGAAAAACCAAGTTGAAAAGTGCTAAAACTGCCTAATTTTAATACAGCTCATACTTAAGTAACGTACACGCTAAAGCACCGTTGAAGACGGGAATGCGCCGTGCAGCTTTTAATCCAACTTTTTTAGCTAATTCTTTGTTTCCCGTTAAAACAAAAGCTGTCCAACCTGTGAAACGTTGTTTCAAGACATCGCCCAGGGTTTTATAAAGTGTCCCTAGTTCTTTTGTTTCTCCTATTCGTTCTCCGTATGGTGGATTACAGATAATAATTCCACAATCGGCTGGAGCTTCTAGTTGAGATAATTCAGTTTGAGCTAACTTGATTTGATGTTCGATCCCGCAGCGTTGAGCATTACTACGTGCTTGAGCGAGGATATGAGGATCGCGATCGCTTCCCCAAATTGGTGCCGGTAATTCTGATAGTCTACTATTTTGCGCTTCTTTCAGTAGTTGTTCCCATAATTGAGGATCGAAATCAGGAAAGTTTTGAAAACTAAATTTTGGACGAAATAACCCTGGTGCAATATTCAAAGCTTTTAACGCTGCCTCAATCGGTAAGGTTCCAGAACCACAGAAAGGATCTAAAAACGGTGTATTTGTCTTCCACTCTGCCATATCTAGAAGTGCAGCAGCGAGTGTTTCTTTAAGGGGTGCTGCACCCATTGCTTGGCGATAACCGCGTCGATGTAAACTTGTACCTGAACTATCTAAGCTTAAAGTACAACGGTCTTGATGGATGTGGACGTTGATTGTTAAATCTGGATTGTGGAGATCTATGCTCGATCTTTGACCAAATTTAAGGCGTTGTTGATCGACAATAGCGTTTTTGACTTGTAGTGCTGTGAAGTGGGTATGGTTGAGCTTTTGATTACCACCTGTGCAGTTTACCGCTAGTGTGTTGTTAGGTTTGAGATACTCATCCCAAGCAATTTTCTGCACTTCTTGATATAAAATATCTGAGTTAGGGCAGTCAAATTCTTGAATTGGCACTAGCACCTTAAAAATTGTTCTTGCCCAAAGATTAACGCGGTATAGTGTTGTGCGATCGCCAACGAAATGCACCCCAGTAAAATCAGGACGTACTTCTTTTGCCCCTAATCTTTCCAATTCTTGGGCCGCAACGGGTTCTAGCCCGCGTTGTACTGTCGCAAAGTATTTAGAATTCAATGTTGTTTTGCTTGATAAAATTATGCTGAGTAAGATGGGCACAAGCCCACCTTGTAGTTACTCTTGCGCTTGTGCCATCACTTTTTCTTTATCGAGTCTGCGCTTTCTGGCATAGAGTTGGATTGTAGCTGCCATCGCGACGATCATCGCTAAAATTCCCCACGCTGTAATATCTGTAGGTAAATTGTTTTTAAATACAGCTAGTAAGACAATTGCGACGAGAAACACTGTAGGCGCTTCATTTAAAGCACGCAACTGCTGACTACTCCAACGACATTCATTTTTTGCTAATTGCTTCATTAGCCGTTTGCAATAGTGATGATAGCCAATCAACAAGACAACAAAGAGCAACTTAATGTGCAACCAACCTTGTTTAAGAACGTCGGGTTCAGTGCTGATTAACCCAATTGCCATTGCGACTGTCACTAGCATTCCTGGTGTCGTAATGATGTTATACAGTCGCTGTTCCATCAGTTGATATTGATTTTTGAGAATTGTTTGAGCAGGTTCTGGTTGCTCATTTGCCTCAACATGATAGATAAACAAGCGAACTAAGTAGAATAATCCGGCAAACCAAACAACAATACCGACAAGATGAAATGCTTTAAACCAGTAATAAGCCATATTCCTAAATCTGTTTCAAAATAAGGTCTTTTTCATGCACTTACAAACACAAACTTTAAACCTGATAACTCCCTAAATTTTAGTTTTCTTTGAAACTCTTAATCTCACTCAACTCAAATCCTATTGGGTAATTAGTTCCCAATGATTTGTTAAGAAAAATAAAGCCTCAAGTATTATTCTGGAAACTACCTGCTGCTACTTGTAGAACAAATAACACCAGTAATGAACTTTACACAATAGCAATTCGTTAAAAATTGCAACATTTATATTTAGGATATAACTTTTTATGCTTCATCATATTTCAATTGCGGTTGATCGCCCACTTCATGTTGCTGAAGTTTTAGCCCAGGTTTGTCATGGACAATCACTTCCTTTTCCACCACATCCAGGAAGTTATATTGTGTTAGCTGATGATGAGTATGGTACAGCAATTGAACTGTATCCAGCGGGGACTGAACTAATTCCAGGGGTTGAAGAAGCAGCATTTTCACACAATAATTTACCTAGCCCCTTTACAGCAGTTCATGCAGCAATTTCTGTCCCCATGAGTCGTGAAGAAATTGAAGATATTGGTGCGCGAGAAGGTTGGTTAGTTAGACACAGCGATCGCGGTCCTTTTCATGTTATCGAATTTTGGGTAGAAAATAAATTAATGTTAGAGTTTCTCCCGCCAAACTTAGCATTGGAATACCTAACTTTTATGCAACCACAAAACTGGAGAGCATTTCTTGAAAATGCAGTTCCAGCAGTAAGCATAAAGTAGTAAGATGCCATAGTCTTGACCAGGACTTACGCAGGGAACATTTGAACGGATGGGTGCTTGAGTTGCTCAATCAAGTAGTCCGATAGCATTCCGTGCTTAATTTGATAAATCGTTCTGCCGCTTATCAAAGCGATCGCTTTGAGACGGCTCCAGACTAGCAGGGCACAAGCAATATGATGGCGTTGAATGCGAGCTTTGCGACACTGGCAAGCTTCGAGTCCCGTTAACTGCTTCAGTTCGTGGTGAAACTCCTCAATCTGCCAACGGATACCACACGCATCTTGTACGGCATCCGTGGACGCTTGGGATAAGTCGTTGGTGGCGACAAACTCCGTTCTGTTGGTGGAAACAGTAACCCAAAACAGTTTCACCTTCTTACAGCAGTTCTCAAGTGGGTGAAATATAGCAACAGCAATGAGTAAACCAACCGATAATATCTTGGGTAGTAACTGCCACTAGAGCCTCGGTGATTGCTTGGTCTAACTGTGCATAGGTGCGTGCCGAAGAGTGCACGGAGAAACTCTTTAAGCTTTGACCAACAGTTTTCAATCGGCGAAAAATCTGGCGAGTAGGGAGACAGATAGATAACTGTTGCGCCAACGGATTCAATTGCCTCGCGGATACCAGCAACTTTGTGGGCAGGCAAGTTATCCATAACTACACACGCCCCAGTCCAAAGATTAGGCGCTAATACCTGAGTCACATAGGTTTTGAAGGCGAGGGCATCCGTTGCACCGGGAAAAGTAATTTCCCCTATCAGCCCCCGTAGAGCGATTGCACCAATCAGTGTTAGATTTTGTCCGCGCCCGTAAGGAGCGTGGTCGTAAGCGCGGCTACCTCGGCGAGAACGAGCATAGCGCCGTGTCATTGCCAAGTTGGAGCCTGTTTCATCTACAAATACCAAGTTTTCTAGTTGCACTTGACCAATCTCATGCCAATACTGAACTCGCAACTGCTGTACCCTCTCAGTTTCTCGCTCCGTTGCGTGCAGAGTTTTTTTTTCGAGTCAGCTTCAGTTTTTGCACAATCCGTCCCATCGTCGCCCGGCTAACCCTCACTCCAGTCTGTTGTTCTAGCCGCGCACACAACTCTACCAAAATGGCATCATTGTCCTCTGCTACTAGATTAACCAGCACTTGCTCTTGTTCTATGCTTAGTTTTGCTATCCTACCTCCCCCGTGCGCTCTCGGCTCCACCGTTCCATTTGTGCGATAGCGCTTTAACAAATTTTCAATAAAACTTAGGCTAACTCGAAACCTTTTCGCTAGTTGTCGCTGCGAACCCTCTTGCTGATTATATGCCTCAATGATTTTTTGACGCAGGTCTACAGAGTATGCTTTCATCTAGTTTTGTTCCATTCTTACCCTTAACTGTACCTTGCTCAATCAAGAATTGCTGTATCTTTGGGAAAGCCACGAATTTTGATGAGCTTGCCCTGGTCTAAGAGGATGTTTGAGAAGTAGCAAATTATACTCATTGGGTAGAATGGAGGGATGAAGCGAAAACCTGACAATACTGACGTTAGCGATGTTGAGTGGGCAATTATTGAACCGTTGATTCCAGGAGTTCA